>NZ_VPEU01000054.1:0-13393 GCF_013416975.1 Acinetobacter sp. YH18001
CACTGCTTTATGCAATGGCGGTTGCAAACTATGGTGAAAAAAATAACCAAGATCGTGAAATTACCGAGAAAACCTATATCTATCTGCATAAAGAAGATTTGGGGGAATTGTTAGGACTCAATAAGAAGAATTCCATTAATGTGGCTATTGACCGGATTTATAGGGAACTTTCATCTCGGGTTGCTCATTTTGTAATTGAAGAGCCTGTAGATGACGTCAAGCGTAAAGTAAAAAAAGTCCATTCTGTGGTACCGATTATCCGGGAACTGCGCTGGGAAGATGATGCCAAAAATGCCTTGCAGATTCGCTTTACCAGTGAAGTGCTGCCTTACTTCACCCGTCTGGCCAGTGGGAATTTTACCACTTACCAGTTGAAAGATTTATTTGCTTTAGACTCTGTCACAAGTATGAGTCTATATTCTTATATTGTTAAAAATGAATTTAAGTATGCGAATCTCGACACCTATGAAGTTGAACTCACCTTAGAGAATTTAAAAGCGTTGATTGACATCGGTGAAAAAAAATATGACCGTTGGGTAGATTTTAGGCGTTATATTCTGGATAAAATTGTTGAAGAAATTAATACTAAAACCAGTTTGCAGCTAGAATATGACACTATTAAGAAAGGCCGTCCTATTGTGGGTGTGCGGTTTAAAATTATGAGTGGAGATACTGAAGCGGCTCTCCCGCAATTTAACGAAAAGACTCAAATCTATTTGGATGTAGATTTTGATGATAATGCCATCGTGAAAGAGCTGGGGGCAAAGTTTGATATGACCGTACGTTCCTGGTATATCTATGCCAATGATCCGAATTATACGCAGTTCAGCAAGTGGTTTAAGACCGAAGGCTGTTTAACCGATTCTCAGGCGAATGTTATTGTGAACGATATTATGTTTCAAATGGATTTTGCTGTGGCCGGTGCATCCATGAATGATTTCAAGAAAGAGATGAAATATAAGCTCAAAAATGATCCGACTTTTGTTCAGGAAAATCGCGAGCGTTTGAATGAGATTTTTGGTAAAGAAATTATTTAAAAAGTGTAGCAAATTGCTACAGCGCATTGAAAAACATTCCGAGTGAATGATTTTTTTTGCATGTCTGACATTTTTCGCAAATAACTAAAATATTTCTGGTACATCTTTTTAGTGAGATTAGCGGGCGCTCATTGGGAAAATGTCGCAGTTCGGACTTGCTACATCTTGTCTAAAATACAAGTGAAAATACCTAAATTCTGAATATCTAAAAAGTGTAGTAAGTTGCTACACTTTTTTCTTGGGGTCAAAAACCTACTATGATTCACGCCATAATCCCACGAAAAACTATGTCTTTTGCCACCTTCTTACGATGGCATGATTGAAAATTTTAGGCGAAATCACTGGATTAATGAGTTAGTGATTTGGACTGTCATAATCATGCCCAGCTGCAACAGCTACAAAAAATCTGGAATATTGCCAATACCTTGACTGGCATCATAGAGGGAGAATTTGAAGCCAGAGACGATAAAAAATGTACTGGAATATTACGAGTTCTCCAAGCATTTGTTGCGCAAGGAAGAACTTAAAGACTCGCCAAATTATAAGGTGAAGCTATTTGAACGGGATAATGTGTTTAAACATCTGCTGATTAGAACACAGCAGTTGATTGAAAAGTTTTATGTGGAGTTTTAAAAACAGCCCGTGATGTGATCCGGGACAGGATGGGATCATGTTACAGCAGTGAATGATTATCTGGAGGCATCTCAGTTCATGGATTTAACTGAAGGTATCAGCGCTTATGTCAGTTGAAAGACTCCTTCGATTTACAGGAATTTTGCCAGCCATATAGTGTCTAAAAGCAATCGATTGACTTATGCCAACGGAAAAAGAAAGTAAATAGTAACAGCTCAAAGAGGCATGATGCCTCCTTATTTATTTTGTATGCTAAATAGCCTAAGTATGGCAGGCCATTACTCAAATAGAAGAAAAGATTTTAGCAGTGATTCAGTGCAATGACCGGGATTTATCATATAGAACGGAGCAAAAAGGGACTTGTGAAAGCGTACCAGTAATCACTTCTATTTTTTTGAGCTTATTTAACAACATCCTCAATTATTTTTTAAATTAAGTTGCACTCAGGTGGCAAGCTGACCATGCCAGAAATCTTTAGCTATCCGGCCTCACCGCATCTGGCATCTGAACTGGATCGGCGTTCAATCGATTTCGAAAAAATTCAGCAGGCAGCCACTATACTGGCCGAGCGTTATGACCGGGTTCTGCTTGAAGGAGCGGGTGGATTAATGGTGCCGCTGACCCGGGACATGCTGACGATCAATTATATTGCAGCGCATCACTACCCTGTCATTCTGGTGACTTCAGGCCGTCTGGGCAGTATTAATCATACTCTACTGAGTCTGGAGCTACTCAAACAACGTGAAGTCACGCTTTATGCTGTGGCATTTAACCATGCTGATGACCACCAGGATCAAACGATTGCGATGGATACCATTCAATATTTAAAGGAGTATCTGACCCGGTATTTTCCAACAGCCGTATGGCTGGATATCCCTAAGCTTGCATGTCACGCTTAGACACGCCGTACTTTATTTCAATGCTGAGCCCACCATAGGGTCGACGGGCATTGAAAGAGAGCTGATAGCCATATTGTTTTAACAGGTTAGCAGTTAATGCCAGTCCTAAACCATGGCCATGCTGCTGAGCAGATTTGCGCCAGAAGCGTTGTCCTAAATGTTGAATATCTTCTGCTGTAAGTTGCTGGCCATTATCTTCAATCACCAGGCAACCAGACTGCATGGAAATCCAAATCTGTTCAGCCTGTGCATGCAGCAGTGCATTCTCAAGCAGATTTTTCAGTACGGTATACAGCACAAATTCAGGTAGCTGAATTTCGCCTAGACTTTCCCAGTTCACCTGTATTTTTTTGTTCATTTCTGGATAGCGTGTACCTAAGTCTGCAAGAACTTTCTCAAGTGTGGGGCGAAGCCAGATGGCCTCAGTCATTTCCTGGAGACTGTTTTCTGATTGGGTCAGCAATAAAAGCTGCTCGAGTAATAGTGTATAACGCCGGATACTCTCATTGGCCTGCTGCAAATTGTGCTGAATGGATTCAGGCAGGTTCTGCTGCTGACCGATCAGCTGTGCCAGTTGTACATGGGTTTTAATTGCGGTCAGGGGACTGCGTAATTCATGTGCAGCATAGGCACTAAAGGCTTTCTCCTGTTGCAGACTGTCATTGAGTTTCTGAATCAACTGCGTGGAATTGTTGACAAAAGGCTGTACTTCTTGGGGAATGCTTGCAGGCTTGAGCTGCATTAAAAAATCTGCCGCCTCTGAATAGCTAAGGTTTTTCTGGCTCAGGTATTGACTGAGCTGATCCAAAGACCGGAACTGTCTGCGGATAATAAAGATGATCAGGACAATACAGATTAGCAGTGAGAAGACCAAGGGAACCAGTACGGACTGTAGAATCTGCTGTAGTAAGGTATCCCTCAAGAACATACGTTCTGCCGCCACCACCTGAATATCACCACGACGCAGGACATAACTGCGCCATTCCGTATCACCCTGCTGCCAGGTGCTGAATCCTTCTGGTCGCTGGCTTAAATTTTGGGGGGCACCGCGTGTTTTGGCAATGACCTGATTATCTAACGAGATGTCAGAGCTAAAAAGAGAGACTTCACAGGCAATTAACTGGTTTGCATCATCATTCTTGGCTAATTTGGATAAGGTTGCATCCCCCAGACTATCTAGCGGTAACTGCTGAATCAGCCGGGCAACCATTTGCGCAGATGCCGATAAGCGTTGATCCAGCGTGTCTTGTAAACGCTGTTTCAGGTCAATATACAGCCATGAAAATACCGCACTCCACAGCACAATAAACACGGCCAAAAGACTCATGGCCAAACGCCATTTCAAGCTGTGCTTAAACATGACGATGCTCAAACGGTTTGAAAATATAGCCCACACCACGAACGGTCTGAATCAAGTCTGGATGTAGTTTTTGTCTCAGGTGATAAATGTGTACATTCAGGGCATTGCTCTCGATAGCGTCCTGAAAACCATAGAGCTTGTCAATAAGCTGTTCATTTTTCAGGATCTGGTTGGGGTGGCTCATCAGGGTTTCCAGCAGGCTGAATTCACGGCGAGATAAACTCACGGCCTGGTCTTGGTAGGTCACAGTCTGGGTATCCCGATTCAGAACCAGGTCATCAAATTGCAGTGTATTCGAGGCAAAGCCGCGGTGGCGACGGGTGAGGGCATGAATCCGGGCAATCAGTTCCTCCAGCTCAAAGGGTTTGGTCAGGTAGTCATCGGCACCGGCATTCAGGGCCTGAACACACTGATCGGTCCGCAGCCGTGCCGTCAATACCAGTACCGGGAGATCAATCTGGTCGCGTCGCCAGCTGTGCAGCAAGTCCAGGCCATCCTGATCCGGCAGGCCTAAATCCAGTAAACACAAATCGACAGCACTATGCCGGATAAAATAATCTGCAGCACCTGCGTGACTGACATGCTCCACTGAAATATTCAGATAGTTCAGAGCAGCACAAATGCTCTGTGCGATATAGGGATCATCCTCAACCAATACAATAAACATAGAACATCCTGATCAAACTGCCATTATTTTATAAATGATTTGGGCTGTTAATGTTGTCTTAATTTTAGTTTTTCAATAATGCAGTCCTAACAGGAGGAGATCAGCTGGATGTTGAAGTGGATATTGGGTGCCGTGATCGGCGGTGGAATCATGACGGGAACTGCACATGCAGACTTTTTACCACCGGATCAGGCTTTTCAGTTTCAGGTGGTTTCTACAAGTCAGGATCAGGCAGAGCTTAGCTGGAAAATCGCAGAGGGTTATTATCTGTATCATGACCAGCTTAAAGTGTCTCATCAGCAGACCCCAGTCCAGTTGGCACTGCCCAAACCCGAAGACAAAGACGACCCCAATTTCGGTTTGACTCAGGTGCATTATGGGCAAGTCAAAACCAATCTGAATATTCAGCCCAACCAGCAGTTTGTGGTGCAGTGGCAGGGCTGTGCAGAAAGCGGTTTATGTTATCCGGTGCAACGTACCACAGTAACAACTGATGCAGACGGTTTATTTCCAGCGCAAAACTTGAGCAAGCCTCAAAAACTGCTGGTTAGCACTGTACAGCCAGAAGCAAATGACAAGGTTCTGACCGCTCAGAAAGATAAGCTAGAGGCTATAGGGCAAACTCAAAGTACAAATCAAGCACTAACTGAAGAAAAGGTAAAGGAAATGCAAGTTACAGCAGTTTCCGACCCTGTCGTGCAGCCTGAGACGGAATTAACAGAGAAAAACGACCAGCTCATTGCAGACCCTAAAAATCAAACTTCGTCAGCAGGCATGAATAGCCAGTGGAACAATGACCAGTATTTTTTAAGTTTGCTGTCGGAACAAGGTCTGTTAATTAATGCAATGATTTTTCTCGGGCTTGGCATTCTGCTGGCATTTTTACCGTGTTCCTTACCCTTGATTCCAATCTTAACGGGAATTCTGGTCCAGCAGCACCGGGGCTACCGTGCTGCGCTGATTGCGCTGGTCTTTGTTTTGGGTATGGCACTGGTCTATGCGGTCATGGGACTTGCTGTGGCACAGCTTGGTTATAGTTTTCAGCGCTGGTTTCAAAGTCCGGTATTCATCAGTATTTTCAGCATTCTGTTTGTTTTGTTCGCGCTTAATCTGTTCGGAGCATTTCAGCTGTCCTTACCCCAAGGCATGTTACAGCGGCTGGATCAATGGCAGCAAAAACAGAAGGGCGGCACGCTGATTGGTGCTGGTCTCATGGGTATGATCGCGGCACTGATTGTAGGGCCATGTATGAGTGCACCGTTGGCGGGGGCCTTAATCTATGTGTCTCAGCTTAATCAACCGATACTGGGCGCCAGTTATCTGTTTGTCTTAGGCCTTGGGCTGGGCTTGCCGCTATTTATTGCTGCCGTATTTGGGTCCCATCTTTTACCCAAACCTGGCATCTGGATGGATCGCCTGAAGTTTAGTTTTGGCTTTGTCATGCTGGCCCTGGCCTTGTATTTTGCCCGCCCCCTATTGCCCGGCATTTTATACCTGAGCCTTTTGGGTGTAGTACTGATCACCTGTTCAGGCTACTTCTTGTTCAAGATGCTGCCCCATGTGCATCGGTCTGTATCGAAAATAGTCCTGATGCTGCTCAGTGGTTTACTGGTCTTTGCAGGAGGCATGCAGCTCTATCATGTCTGGAGTCAGGTACAGGTCGCCCATGTGGAATCACGGCTTGAATGGCAGAAGGTCAGTACAGCCGCAGAATTGCAACAGGTTTTAGCCAAACATCCTGCACAGCCAGTGGTAATTGATGTGTATGCGGACTGGTGTGTGGCCTGTCAACCGATTGAAAAGGAAGTGATTCCACGTAGTGATGTCCAGACGGCTTTACAAAATGTGGTTCGTATCAAATTAGACCTGACCCACTATCATCCAAGTCAGGATGAGCTGCTAAAAGAATGGCAAATCCTCGGTCCACCCACCTTTATATTTTTAAATGCAGCGCATCAGGAGCAGCGTGAGTTGCGCTTGACCGGAAGCTTTAGTGCGGCACATTTACTAGGCACATTGCAGCAACTACAAGGGGAGCAACTATGATGATTTCCAGTGATGCGCTGCATCTGGGACCTTTGATGTTGCCCTGGACACTCATGATTGTTGCCACTGGCTTGATGCTGTTATCTGCCGTCCTGTTTGGATTAGCCAGAAAGTATTCATGGTCTAAACAGCTGCTTGGACAAAGTCAGGATTTGCTCTGGAGCAGTTTTCTGCTAGGGATGCTGGGTGCACGTCTTGTTTTCGTTCTACTCAATGCCGAGCTGTATTTTGTAGCCCCCATCGACATACTGAAAATCCAGGACAAAGGTTTTCATTTATGGGGCGGGGTGCTGATAGGTACTTTATGGTATGTCATTCGCAACAGACAGTTGCAGACCCGATTCAAAGCCATCTTGCTGATCATCTTTGTACTCTGGGTCGGGCTTGGGCTCGCGTTCAAATCCAGTCTAAAAACTGAAGCAGCGTTTCCTGATCTAGCCTTTGCTGGACTAGAACAGGAACGTCTGGGTACAGATAAGATTCCACTCAGCCAATTCATTGGCCAGCCCACGGTAATTAATTTGTGGGCGAGCTGGTGTCCGCCGTGTCATCGCGAAATGCCGGTATTGGCCAAAGCAGCCAAGCAGCATCCTCAAGTGAATTTTGTCATGCTGAATCAGGGTGAGGAGGTAGCCACCGTAAATGCCTATTTAAGAAAACATCAGTTTCAATTTAAACATGTCCTGCTGGACCCATATGGTGAACTGCCACAGCAGCTGAATAGTTTTGGCCTGCCAACGACGCTGTTTTTTAATGCTCAAGGCCAGCTGGTCGAGCGGCATATGGGGGAACTCAGTCCGGCCATGTTGCAGCAATATTTAAACAGAATTTCAGATCAACCTTAAAAAAACGGAAGGACTTAGTATGAACAGAATTTACCGGGTACTGGGTGCAGGCATGTTCCTGATCATGAGCATGCACACGCAGGCGAATATTAAACAGAATATTGAAAAACAGGGTTTTGTGTTTGTAAAACAGATTCCGGCACCGCAAGGAATGACCGGTTGGGTGGGGCATGAAGACCAGTACTCCAATACAGTATTTATCTCCAACGATGACAAATATTATATCAAGGGCGAACTGTTTGATGCGCAAGGGAAAAGCCTGTCCAATGAGCAGATTGAAAAGCATATGAAAAAAGCGGTATTGGATGATGTCTGGAAAACCCTGGAAAAATCGACCTGGATTCAGGATGGCAAGCCGGATGCACCACGAGTGGTTTATGTCTTTTCCGATCCGAATTGTCCATATTGCTATAAATTCTGGCAGGCGGCTCGGCCTTGGGTCGAATCAGGCAAGGTACAGCTGCGTCATATTCAGGTCGGTGTGATCCGTGAAGAAAGCCGTGGTCAGGTGGCAACATTGTTAATGTCGAAAAATCCAGCAGCAGTTTTTAATGATATAAACAAGAATAAAGGCAAAAAGCAGCTCAAGAAAATGGCAAAGATTCCTGCAGAAATTGCTGCAAAAATTGATGCCAACCAGGCCCTAATGGGGAAATACGGCTTTTTCTCCACACCGTCGATGGCCTGGAAAAATAACCAGGGTGAATTTAAATCTACTCAAGGCCTGGCGATGGACGTCAAAGAAATTTTTGAACAATAAGATCGGATGAGATATGTCCACTTTGGATCATCCACGGGTATTGTTTGCTTTGGAATGAACCGCTCTGGCAGGGAACCGGAATGGTCTGACATTAATTGCATTTGGTTTTGTGATTGAAAAATCCAACCGGCTATTGTAATTAGTCGATCATGAACGTTATGCATAAAAAATAGCCTATGCACAGTGGATGGGGATTGCGGTGATTGTGTTTTGCATGTTGGTGAATATCGCCTCAATCCTGCAATATCGAGGGGGATGGACATCACTGGGACCGCCGGAATTTATTGAAGGTTATTATACCCAGCATCCTGTATGGCTAAACCTGTTTACTGCTTTTAGCGGGCTGCTTCTGATCATTTCTTTTTGGTTGCATTAAGAGAAGGGCTAGGCGCAATACAGCTCGTACAGCTTTTGCATCAGGCTCAAGACCTTGGGATCACTCAGACGATAGAAAATCTGCTTGCCCTCACGTCGGGTGCCAACCATGTTGGCCTTACGCAATACAGTCAGCTGTTGTGAAAGTGTAGGTTGATGAATGTCAGTAGATTCTTCAATTTCCTGAACATTCATTTCCCCATCGACCAGGACACATAAGATTTTCAGACGATCAGGATTGGCCAAAACTTTTAGGCATTGGCTGACGAAATCGACTTGAGAAAAATCAATTTTGGCATTTTCAGCAATCATATCCATAAATGTCCTCACAACTTTTGATGTAGCCCGTGCAGTTTACATAATTTACCATAAAACTGCTTGATTAATATTTTTTATTATATAATATAAAAAAGTATATTGTATAGGGATTAATTCATCATGCATGACTTCCTCATCGCATTTATTGGCGGCTTAATGCTCGGGCTTTCCGTAGTTGGTTATCTTTACGTCAATGGCCGTATTGCAGGAATCAGTGGTTTGATTGGGCAAGTATTAAACTCAAAAACCATGTTTAAAACGCCTGCAATCTGGTTTTTATTAGGCTTGATCCTCACACCGTTTATTTATGGTCTGTTTGTACAACCTGAAATCGAATTGAATGCCAGCCCACTGATGATGATTGTGGCAGGGCTGCTAGTGGGCTTTGGGACACGCTTAGGTTCGGGCTGTACCAGTGGTCACGGAATTTGTGGCATCAGTCGCCTGTCTAAGCGTTCTATCATCGCGACCATGACTTTCATGTTTGCAGGTTTTGTCGCTGTTTATATTATCCGTCATATCACAGGAGCATTCTAAAATGAAAAATGTGTTTGCCTTTTTATTTGGTGCGCTGTTCTCTGTGGGATTGATGGTATCAGGCATGTCCAATCCGGAAAAAGTACTCGATTTCCTGGATCTGTTTGGCGATTGGGATGCCAGTCTGGCCTTTGTCATGATGGGCGCGATTGCGGTGGCCTTTATTCCCTTCCAGAAAGCATTACGTACGGCGCAACCGAAAACAGTATTTAATGACCCTATTGATTTACCTAAAAATAATCAGATAGATAAAAAACTGATCACAGGTGCGGTTTTATTTGGTGCAGGTTGGGGCATTGCCGGCATCTGTCCGGCGCCAAGTTTCACCTTGATCGGTTTGGGCCACTATCAAGTGCTCTATTTTATTGTAGCAATGCTGGTGGGTGTATGGATTCACCGTAAATGGTCAGGAGCTTAACGATGTCAAACTTACCTATAGTAAAAGATTTTTTTCACGAAGATACCAATACCTTCAGTTATGTTGTACGTGATCCTGCAACCAAAGCCTGCGCCATTATTGATAGCGTTCTGGATTACGATCCGGCATCAGCAAGTACCTCAACTATTCATGCCGATAAAATTATTGCCTATATTAAAGAGCAGGGTTTAACGGTCGAGTGGATTCTGGAAACCCATGTCCATGCTGATCATCTGACTGCAGCGCAATACCTCAAAGCTGAGTTAGGTGGCAAGATTGCCATGAGCCAGAAAATTGGTATTGTTCAGCAAACTTTTGGCGCGATTTATCATCTGGATATTAAACAATGGAATGCCCAGCAGCTCTTTGATTATTTATTTGAAGATCATGAGTCGTTCCAAATCGGAACATTGAAAGCCTATAACATTCCAACACCGGGACATACGCCTGCTTGCCTGAGTTATGTGATTGGTGATGCGGTTTTTGTGGGTGATACCCTGTTTATGCCAGATTATGGTACAGCACGTTGTGACTTTCCGCGTGGCAGTGCAGAACAGCTTTATGATTCGGTACAAAGCCTGTTTCAGTTGCCAGAAGATACCCGGGTCTTTTTATGTCATGACTATTTGCCTGAAACACGTGAATCCTATGTGTGTGAATCTGATATACAGACACAAAAGACACAGAATATTCATATTCATCAGGGAATCAGTAAAGCTGAATTTGCTCAGATGCGCAACCAGCGGGATTCAGGACTGAGTATGCCTAAACTGATTCTACCGGCGATTCAGATCAATATGAAAGCAGGGCAGTTTCCTGAGCCAGAGCAAAATGGTGTTTCTTACCTCAAGCTTCCTCTTAACTACTTCAAATAAGCTTGTGTCGTGATTCAACAAAAAGTTCAACCTTTATTGAATCATTTTTGTGGATAAGGGAGAGGGCGATGTGGGCATTAATACTGGAAGGATTGGCGATTGGTGGCTTGCTGGGTCTAACCGGTGCTGGTGGCGGCATTCTGGCTGTACCGGCACTGATGGCGAGTCAGGGTTGGACGGTAGCTCAGGCTGCGCCGGTGGGCTTGCTGGCAGTCACGCTGTCGGCCTTGGTTGGAACGTTCGAAGGTTTATTCAAGCGTATTGTACGTTATCGCGCTGCGCTCTGGATCGCGCTGATCAGTATTCCTTTAGCCCGTTATGGCGTGCATCTGGCTGATATCGTTTCTCCAGTCTGGCTGACGCTGGCTTTCAGTCTGGTCATGCTGATTGTTGCTTACCGGATCTTCTTTAATAAAGTCCATGATCATGGTAATGCACCGTGCAAGGTCAATCAAACGACCGGTCGTCTGATCTGGAATGTGAAAACGGCCTCCTTTCTGGCTGGTATTGGTGTAGTGGCAGGTTTATTAACGGGTCTGCTTGGCGTTGGGGGTGGTTTTGTTATTGTTCCAGCCCTGCGTAAATTCACCGATCTCGATATGCGCAGCATCGTGGCGACCTCTCTCATGATTATTTTCCTGATTGGTGGGGTCAGCATTTCTGCACACGTACTGGAGGGCTTTCAATATCCTGTTTCGGTCACACTGGCCTTTGTCCTGGCCTGTATTGTCGGGATGTTCATTGGACGCAGTCTGATGCATCGGATTGACAGTAACAAGGTACAGAAAATATTTGCCACAACCGTGGTTGGGGTAGCTATGTATTTAATCTATTCAGCGCTCATGGGCTAAAACAGACGATTAAGTACCTAAACTAAAGCGCTTTAATCTCCCTGAGCATCGTTTATGCAATGTGAATATCGTTTTAATGGCCGAGGAAGAATGAAAATGATGAAAACTGCAGAGCAATTGATCCGGAATGCAAAAAGCCGGATTCAGGAAGTCAGCGTAAATGAATTGTTTGAGGCGATGCAAAACCATAAAACCATACTGATTGATGTTCGGGAACCAGATGAATTCCAAGCAGCAGCGATAGACCGGGCGGTGAATTATCCACGTGGTATTTTGGAAATGCGAATTCACCAGCATCCCTTAGCCAGTCATCATTGTGATACCCAGCAGGCACTGGAACATCTTAAAGATCAGCCGATTTATTTGATTTGTGGTACGGGTGGACGTTCAGCACTGGCAACCGATACCTTACAGAATATGGGTTTTACCCAGGTCAAGTCGGTTCAGGGTGGTTACCAGGCCTGGCTGGAACAGGGCTATCCGGTAGAAAAATAAGCTATTGAATATATAAATGAATGCTGATTTCTTTATTTGAGGTGAAGCAATGAAATACAAAGAATTAACCCAGAACATTTCGGGCAGTTTAAGAACTTTAAGTCAGGATTCGCCTGATTTAATGAAAAGTTTTAACCAATTGTCACAGACTGCTATGCGTGATGGCGTGATTGATCCGAAAACCAAGGAGTTAATTGCCTTGGCGATTGGTGTGGCGGCACGTTGTGATGGTTGTATCGGTTTTCATGTTCGAACCTTAGTCAAAATGGGCATGACCCTACGGGAACTGGAAGAGGTTTTAGGCGTTGCCGTCTATATGGGTGGAGGACCTTCATTGATGTATGCCGCAAATGCCCTAGAGGCATTTAAAGAGTTTTCCAGCTGATTGAATCGTTTAGTAAATGGAGGCTGAAATGAGTCAGCACTGGAATGAATTGTATGCCCGGACGCAAGATCTGTATGGCACAGCAGCAAATCTTTTCATTCAGCAAATTTCGGACAAAATCCGAATAGAGGGTAAAACACTGGCAATTGCTGAAGGTGAAGGACGGAATATCTTATACCTGGCTGAGCGGGCAAGACAGCAGGGTTACCCTTTTTCAGCGGAAGTCTGGGATTATTCTGATGTTGCTTTGACGCATCTGTCCAGCAAGGCTGAAGCCCAAGGGATAAAAGTTGAACTTAAACATGTTGATTTAACAGTAGCTCAATGGCCATCGGAGTTTTATCAAAATGTGATCTGTGTATTTGGTCATTTCGATATAGAAACACAAAAACAGGTTTTAGAAGGCATAAGAAAATCCTTGCTCAACGGTGGATGGTTTATTGGTGAGCTATATTCAAAGGAACAGATCGACTATAAAACCGGTGGTCCTTCAAATGTCGAATATTTATACGATCCTCGTTGCATTCTAGAAGTCTTCGGACAGGACCACATCCATCACTTTTATGTCGGGGAGCAAGAAAGGCAGGAGGGAAAATTACATTGTGGTAAATGCCATGTTATTCAATTTGCGATACAAGTGAGGAAGTAGAGCATAAGTGAATTTAATACATTTTGCTGACGATAAGGTCCTGCATTCTCATCATCAATATTTTTAGGGGGGATTACCATTACCGTAAAAATTCTCATTAAGACTAGGGAATGTATCTTTTTACTGATCTGTACCTTTTTTAATTTTCCTCTGTTCTTTAATTTAGTACCATCAATATAACTGACATCAAAAGTATTATTGCAAATAAGAATACGCCAGCAGAGGAAATACCTGGTTTAAAGG
>NZ_VPEU01000055.1:0-12790 GCF_013416975.1 Acinetobacter sp. YH18001
AAATCATAGGCAATTTCATCTGAATTGCCTATACTCAACCTAACAACACTCAACAAGAAAGAATCATATGAAATTTAAAGCTCTTATTTTGACGGGTCTTGCGAGTATCGCAGTTACAGCTTGTACATCTGCACCAAAAATCCCGCAGCTTGAAGTTGGCGTCTTACAGGAAGTACAAAACCTCGAAGTATCTCCAGAAACCACCAACAACAAGGCAAAACTGACCAAGTTCCTCGACAAATGCGTGATTGAATTTACCGGCGATCTTGGCAATAACCGTGTCGTTGAACAATGGTCATTTAAAGGCCTTACCCTGATGGATGCAGGTTCAGCAACTTTCCAGCGCGACGGCACCAGCACTGCACAAAAGTTTGATCTACATGCCGAAAATGTACAAAAAAACTTTATTTCACTTCGCCATCACTTTGCCAAAGATGCATTAACTCAATGTGACTAAGCATCCTGCCCTGTTTTTATTCAGAAAATGGGGCAATTCTTTATCTAAAATAAATAAAAACCGGTTTCATATCTCACCGCACCGTCTCTCATTACAAAAAAGTTAAATTGTACTTCCCGGAAGCGCTCGCGAATCCATCAGATCTTCATTGTTTTCGTGAAATTATCCGCTACACTCAAAATCAAACAAAAGATCGCTATTTGACTACTTCGAGGTCGATCACATTATGATGATGAAAAAATCTATTATTCTCGGCACTGCATTTTTAATCTGCATTCCGGTATTGACACAAGCTGCAACCGAATCAGAAGCACAAACCAGCAAACCTATTGCGCCATATGGCACCAATCCAAATCTTTTGCATGTCTTTGCCTATAAAGCTCAGGAAGGCGTCATCAATACCGCAGAAAAAGTCGGTGAAGTGACTGAAAAAGGCATTGCCAAAGTCAAACCAGGTGTAGATCGTGCTTGGGGAAATACCAAGGCAGCGGCTTCAGAAACCGCGCAGAAAGTCGATCAGGGAACCACACAGGCAGCCCAACAAACCAATCAGAAAATCCAGCAAACCAAAGAAGTGTGGCGCGCCAACCCTCAACAAGCAGCACCGATTGTGCAACAGCCTTTGAGTGAATCCTCTGCGCCTCCGCAAACCACAACACCACAGATGCAGCCTCAATCCGGTTCCGGCACTGCCACCAGCTATGCAGTGACTGATTTATAAGAAAAGCCCGTCATGGGCTTTTTATTTATCTTTCAGCAAAAAATACTCACTTCAAGAGAAGGATTAAAATCAATTCACCTGCCGTATCGGCTGGCCATTTTTAAAAGCTTCAATATTTTCGACCATCTGATTCACAATGCGCTGCCGTGCATCAACACTGCCCCAGGCATTATGCGGCGTCACAATCAGGTTTGGGATTGTTGCATCGAGTAGGACATTGCCTTCTTTCGGTGGCTCCACCGTTAAAACATCGGTCGCTGCACCGGCAATCTGACCCTCACGCAGCGCCTGCGCCAAGGCTGCTTCATCGACAATTCCGCCACGCGCACAGTTAATTAAAAATGCGCTTGGCTTCATGGCTTCGAGTTCAGCATGACTGATCAAATGTCGAGTGTCTTCAGTAAGTGGACAATGCAGACTGAGAAAATCAACTTGAGCAAGCAACTCGGTAAATGCTACACGGGATGCATCTGCTGGACGGTTTGGCAGCGCCGCAATCAGAACTTTCATGCCAAAAGCTTCAGCCAGTTTCGCCACCGCATGGCCCAGTTCACCATAACCGACAATGCCCAGTGTTTTTCCGGCCAGCTCGACAATTGGCGCATCCAGCAAACAGAATTGTGAAGATTTTTGCCACTGGCCTTGTTGTAGCGCACGTTGATAAGACAGAAATGAAGTGGCCAGATTGAGCATTAACATTAAAGTATGTTGCGCAACCGCAGAAGTACCATAGGCCTGACAGTTACAGACCACAATGCCGCGTGCTTTGGCCGCAGCCAGATCGACATTATTGCTGCCGGTCGCAGAAATCAGGATCAGTTTCAGTTCAGGAGATTGCTGAATGGTCGCAGCATCAATCAGTACTTTATTGCTAATAATGACCTCAACCTCGGCCACGCGGGAAGCAATCTCGGCAGCCGAAGTCGTTGGATACAACACAAGCGGATCAAAGGCTGCATGCAGTGCCTGAAAGTCCAAATCCTGTTGGTCTAGAGAAGCATAGTCTAAATAAACGGCTTTCATGGCTGTTCCCTCAATCCTGTTGAACCATTGATCTTTATCATTTAAAACAAGTCATTGAGGCTTTTCAAGCAGTTTCCGCTCTGCCAATCTTAATCTAGCGGTTTATCGAGATGATTGCGCAATGAACGCCGGATTTTATAGATCACATACACCGCCAGAATGATCATGAAAATAATCGATGCACTCATCATAATCACGGCTGGATGTACACTTTCTGCATGTGCCAGATTGGGCAGCGCTAAACCGACCATGAAACAGACTTGTATCATCTGGGCAGATTGCATCATATAGAGACCCCCTGGTTCGTTTCAACTATCGGGAGCAGTACGGGTGGATATTATTTGTACCGCCTATCTCTATATTATGCCTAGCCAATCACATGTCAAGTAATTGTTTTTTATTAAAAAATAAAGCTAGTTTATCTCATTGTGCGTCACAAACTGCGTATTTTTGTCACTTTCATCGATAAAGGCCGCAGCGCCATACTCATTGGTACTTAAATTCAAGTGCTTATAGCTGAACATATAATAATCGCTATAACGTTTCATGAGAATCGGGTGCATGCCCAGACTGAGTTCATCCTGCTCCTTGATCAGTTTCATGACATGCCGGTCATTCATCACCACCAGATAACGCTCATCATTCAAGCTGATGCTCAATAGGCCATTGCCTTTGGCATAAATCGGTATCAGGAATTTATGGTTCAGGGCAATCGCGCCTTCTGCATAACTTTCGATTTTATGACTGATGACATTAAATACCAGACCATGTCCATATTGATCCAGAAGCAACTGACGATTTTCCTGCGGCAAATTGACATGAATGCCGAGCTTGAGCAGGTCATGCTGATCGACCTGTTTATTTTGCAATAATTCTCTTAAGATCACCTGTTTCTGGCTGGCATCAAAAAACTGATTATCCAGTTGCAGATCATTATTTTTCAGGATACGCCCCAAGGCCATACGATGGCGTGGCAAAACATTTTCAATGACTTTGCGATAATAGAACTTGCTGTTTTTCTTGACCCGACGCATTTTCTGGTAAAAATAACTCGGTTCGTAATCATGTATCAAAAAGTCATACAGCAATTCGGAACTGGCCAGAACGGCAATGGCATCATGTCCGGTAAATGGCAAATGCAGCACATGATGCTGCGGAATCAGGGCCTGTAATTTCAGATAATGCGCACGGTCTTCGGCACAATACGGATCATAGACAATAATATATTCGCACGTGCTATCGATATCTTCGGCTTCAACCCGCATTCCTGCATTCAGCTCTGGTTGATAGAACATATTATAGCGGGCATCGTGTACATCATCCGGATTGATCGAATATTGCGGCACCATCGCCACCACGCGCTGCACGCCTAAGGCGCGGGAATACTTGATCGCGGCATAGCCACCCATCGAGCCACCATAGGCAACCCGCTGCTGAAACGGCGCAATCAGTTCAGCCACTGCCTTTAACATGTTCCACATGGAACCTTGCGGGAACCAGGACTTGTGCTTGGGCATAATACCCAGAACATTGAACTCGAATTTCTGTAGCGACTTTTCTGCATTGATGTTGAGGCCCTTGGCACGGGTAATCAAATCGCCAAATGAAAAAATCAATTCTGAAGATGACCCCGGCATAAAAATCGCGCGTATATGCTCATCTTCAAAAACAATCTGCTTGTCCATAACTTTCCCGTGCTGGTAAATCGAACCCTTCCACAACAATTCAATCAATGAATGCTGTCAAAAAAGTGAATATGCTATTTTATATCGATCAAAAAGATTAAAAAGCGCAAAATATGACACAATCATTACATCCGGCAGCAAAACGGGGTTTTAGTGCATCTGCCGAGCTGTATCAGCAAGTGCGTCCCGATTATCCGGCAGAGATCAGTCAGTGGCTGGCCGATACTTTGACTTTGCCTGTCGATGCGCGTCTTTTGGATTTGGGCAGTGGAACCGGCAAGTTTATTCCTTATTTACGCCCGCTCAGTAAAAACATCATCGCTGTCGATCCGGTTGCGGAAATGCTGGCACAATTAAAACTGGCCCATCCGGACATTGAGGCTGTTGAAGGCCTGAGCCATCAACTCCCCTTGCCTGATCATAGCCTGAATGCGGTATTTTGTGCACAGTCATTTCACTGGTTTGCGAATGCAGAGACCTTACAGGAACTCAACCGAGTCCTCAAACCCGATGCTTATCTGGTTCTGGTCTGGAATCAGCGGGATACCCGGGTAGCCTGGGTTCAGGCACTGGCAGAGTGTATCGCCCCCTTAGAAGGTGATACCCCGCGTTATCATAGCGGAGCGTGGCGCAAGGTGTTTGAACAACAAACCCTGTTTCAGCCGTATGCAGAAACCAGCATGACTCGGCAACACCATGGCAGTGTGGAGCAGGTGGTATCAAAACGGCTACTCTCGACCAGCTTTATTGCAGCCATGCCAGCATCCCGGCAAGCACAGCTCAAACAACAGTTTGAACAGATTATCTGGGACTATACAGCCAAAGGTATAGAGGAAATGATTGATTTTCCTTATATTACTCATATATACGTATTTAAAAAAACTAATTAAAAACAGGAGTCAATCATGCATAAAATATCAGGAATGACACGCACTGCCCTGTTTGCAGCAGTCATGCTGCTCATGGCATGTGACCAGAAAACATCAGAAAGTACCGAACCGGCTGCAGACAGTACGGCTTCAGATCAGGTGATGCAGGAACTGAAAACCGAGCCGCTGAAAGACTTCCCCAAAACCACTGAGGATCCACATGATATTGCAGTACTGACCGATTATGAGCAACGTTTTCAGGAAATGAGTGCGGAGCTGGAAAAAGAATTAAACAGCATGCGTGATGAAGACAGCTTGAGTCCGGAGTTTATTCAGCAACGCCAGCGCGATCATGTACAGTCAGCCCTAAATATGCTGAAGGATTTAGAACTGAAAACCGAACAGGGCCGTTATATTCAGGGCATGATGTATCAATATTGGCAACATCAGGACAAATTGGTAAATAGTCCTGAGACTCAAACCAAAACAGTGAATGAGGCCAGTGAAAGTGTCAAAGGTTTAGGAAAATATCTGCATGCGCAAGAGCAACTAGAACGCTGGCGCTCGCAATATCCGGATCTGAATGCCAACACAGCATCTGCCCGCCCAACGAGTTAATTCCATGGAGCTCATTGCTTGCACCAAGCTTGACTAAAATACACAGCGAACATCTAAGCTCAACGGGTGCATACAGGCACCTTGAATAAGCATGATACTGTCCAGGCTTGGTCTGCATTTCAGAATAAAGTCTTTTTCTCCCTCAGCATAAAATGACTTAGCTGGCCTTTAGGAACTGATGCACCCCTTCACCTGCCGCCCGGCCTGTAGCAAAACAGGCTGTCAGCAGATACCCTCCAGTCGGTGCATCCCAGTCCAGCATTTCCCCACAAAGAAATACATACGGATTGGATTTAAGTTGGAGCTGTTCCGACAGCACTTCACGCTTGACCCCACCTGCACAGCTAATCGCTTCTTCAATCGGACGAAAGCCTGTAAGTGGAATGGTCAAATGTTTTATCTGCTTGGCTAATTCAGCAGCATCTTGCCACCAAGTCTTGGCCACCAGTTCACGCACCAAAGCCGCTTTGGCACCATCCAATCCGGCTTTACGCCAAACATTGCTTAAAGACTGCTTCTTAGTCGGCTGTAATTTTTTCGCCAATTGCCCCACACTTTGGTCAGGAAATAAATCCAGACTCAGTTGCATTTGCTGACCTTGTTTTAGCTGTTCGCCTAAACCTCTTCCCTGCTTATAAATCAAACCACTTTCAAGCCCATAATGACTGATCACAATGTCACCCGTGGTTTTTTCACCTTGCCCGACCCAGGCTTCTACACGTTTTAAAGGCTGACCAAAGACTGGCTGCATGAACTTGGACCATGGATATTCCACCCCGGCATTACTGGCCTGAAAAACTTCAATCTCATCGGGTTTTAACCAGGCTTGCCATGCGCCGTCACTGCCCAGTTCTGACCAGGATATTGCGCCACAGGCCAAAATAATCGCATCAAATTTTTCAGTGCGAAGTTCATTATTTTTTAGATCGTGCAGCTCAAGCTGTTGTTGATGCAGGCGGCTGACTTTATGCCGGTAATGAAACTGGATGCCATGACTGGCCAAGCGCTTGAGCCAGGCACGCAGCAAGGGAGCAGCTTTCATCTCTGTAGGAAATACCCGGCCGGATGAACCAATATAAGGCTCAATGCCTAGTTCCTGCATCCAGTTTTGAATCCAGACAGCATCCCACTGTTTGACCCATGGCGACAACCAGTCCACCTGATCATAACGCTGCACAAATTGCTCAACCGGTTCTGCATGAGAGATATTCAGGCCGGTTTTGCCTGCCATCAAAAATTTACGTGCAGCAGACGGTTTTTGCTCATAGACGTGCAGCTCATAATCAAACTGACTAAGGACTTCTGCGGCCATTAACCCGGCAGGACCAGCGCCAACAATGGCAATACGTTTGCTCATCTGATTATTCCGCGACGCTAGCATTCTGCCCTTGCAAAGGCTGGAAATCATCAAACCGTGTCACATAAGCTTCAGGTTTAGTAATAATAAGTTGCTGACACAATTCCCCACGTTCCAGATATTTAATTTCAAAATGGGTGCGTGCTGAATCCTGGGCAATGACTTCTTTAATAAAAGGTAATTTCCACAGTTGTTCTGCCTGCTGTTCTGCTTCTTCGATATAGGCAGGAATATTACTGGCCAGTGTAATGGTTCCACCCGTCTTTAAACGGGAAAGTAAAAACTCAAAAAATGGCATATTGACCCAGCGCTGCGCCGGATTATGCGGTTCCGGATTTGGATACAAAATAAAGAATTGTTCTACCTGCTCTGGATACAATGCATGCACGATCCACGGCAAAGCATCGGCATGAACGGTTTGTAAATTGGCCTGACCTTCAATCCCGTGCTGTTTTTGCATGGCCAGGAATTTTTCGCGGGTACGTTCAATCGCAATCAGTTGAGTATCGGGGTGGGTCTTGGTAAATAACAAAGCATGTTTGCCTTTACCCGCCCCGACTTCGATGCAGACCGCTTCAGGACTGATGCTTTGAAAATCACGGGGTGCATGCATACGCTGTGCTTGAAATTGACGAATCGGCATAATCAGATCAAACTAATAAAAACCGCATAAGTCTACCAAGTGCGGCTATATTTGCCTAATCGAAGCTTTATTTTTCTTTGGAGTTGATCTCATGCCCACTACTTTAAACTGTCCGCGCTGTGGCAAACTGACGACCTGGGAAGAGAATGATTTCCGTCCTTTCTGTTCAGAACGCTGCAAGATGATTGACCTGGGCGCATGGGCCAATGAAGAATATAGCTTGCCCACTCAAGATGCACCGCAGGCGGACACTTCTGAGGATTAGAAGTTCTGTGCAGTAAAAAAATATTTCTGAACTGAAGACTATGTAGGAAATTAGCCAAAAATCACATAAAGTTTATAAAATCACCCTGAAAAGCCAACACGAATTAACACCATTCATCGTGCCTTAGCATTATTGTTCTACTTTAAATCTTCACATTATTTTTAGAGCAATAATATGAGCTATATTATTTTAAAAGTCATATTAGTTGGGGTGGGTCTACTGGCACTTCTCTCTCTGGGAGTCGGTATTTTCCAACAAGATAGCTTGTTTATTGTACTGGGTGTGCTTTTTGCTTTTATGGCCTGGCTAATTCACATGCAAACCCGTCAATTTAGCAGTGATCCATTTTCAAAATAAAAGACCAAGGATACTTGGTCTTTTATTCACGTCGATATTTAACCCGCTTTGCCTGCAACAAAGGGATTATGCTGCTTTTCAAAACCAATGGTGCTGATCGGTCCATGTCCTGAAATAAACTGGGTTTCATCCGGCAGGCTAAAACATTCACGCTGAATTGAATCCAAGAGCTGCTGATGATCGCCACGCGGGAAATCCGTACGGCCAATCGAGCCTTTAAACAGCACATCGCCCGTCCATAACAGGGCATGATTGCTATTATAAAACATCACATGGCCCGGGGTATGCCCTGGCGCGAAACGCACTTCAAATTCTTCATCACCGAGCTTCAGTATTTCCCCCCCTTCCAGCCATTGTGTCACTTCAACTTTTTCTGGAATCGGAAAACCATAACGTGCTGAAACCTCCTGAATCATGTCCAGCCAGAAAGCATCTTCCTTATGTGGCCCAATTACTGGTACATTCCAGGCTTTTTTCAAGGCGCCTACTGCACCTGCATGATCCAGATGTCCATGGGTCAGCCATAAAGCTTTCACGGTTAAGCCCAGAGCTTCGACCTCAGCTTTGAGTTTTTCAGCTTCGCCCCCTGCATCAATCAAAATGGCTTCTTTCGTGTCCGTATCCCAAATGATCGAACAGTTTTGCTGAAAAGCAGTAACCGGAACAATTTTGACTTGTAACATAGGGCAAAAAACCTCGGAAAAATTAATGAGCAAGCGTTTGTGTCAATGCATCCAGATTAGCCTGTAGCAAACTGTTCAGCAATCGCAAATGATCTTCACGGCTATTTAAAGCAGGAATATAACGATAACTGCCTCCCCCCAGAGATTTAAAAGTTTCGGCATTTTCTATGGCCAGTTCCTCAAGCGTTTCCAGACAGTCAGCCGAGAATGCCGGGCTCATCACCTGCACGGATTTCACCCCCTGTTTGGCCCAGTCTTCCAGCAAAACATCGGTATAGGGCTTAATCCATTCCTGTTTGCCAAAGCGTGACTGAAAGCTAATCGCATATTGCTCTGCACTCAGCCCTAACGCCTGTGCAACCAGTTGTCCGGTAATACGACAACGATCGGCATAAGGATCGCCTTTGTCGGCATAAGGCTGCGGAATACCATGAAAAGACATTAACAGTTTTTCCGGCTGACCATGCACTGCCTGATAGTCACGCACGCTTTGCGCCAGAGCCTGAATAAATAAAGGATGTTGATAATAATCCCGAATGATGCTCAAACCAGGCAAATTGCGTTGCTTCACCACCCATTTTGCCAGGGCATCATAGAGAGGTGCAGTCGAAGTAGCAGAATATTGGGGAAATAGTGGAAATAAGATCACATGGTCCTGCGGCTGTTCAGACACTCTGGCCAAAACCTGCTGAATATTCGGATTGCCATAAGTCATTGCTGGCACCACATTCAACTCAAACTGCGGATAGAGCTGGGTCAAATGGGTTTTGACTGTATTGACCTGCTGCAACAGGATTTCACGCATCGGTGAATCCTCTCCCCAGACCTGTGCATAGGCCTGTGAAACCCGCTTAGGCCGAAATGGCAAAATGAATAAACGCAGGATTATTTGCCAAATGGGTTTCGGAATTTCAATCACCCGCTGATCAGACAAAAACTGCTTCAGGAAACGGCGTACTGCTGGAATCGTGGGCGCATCTGGCGTACCCAAGTTGGCCAATATAATCGTCACTTTAGCTTTAGCAGGAGAAGACATTCAGTTTATCCGTCATGGTATCAACCCCTGTACTTTAACAGTTTTTGATTGATTCTCTATATGGATTAATACACTGACTTAGATTGAAAAGTACGATCTAAATCCAGCAAACTGCTGTCCAGTAATTTTTGAGCTTTCGGCGTAATCTGCCAGAGCATTCGCTGGCGGTCATCCCGACCTGATGGCACAATCCAGTCATTCTGGCGCATCTGAATTTTCAAGCTATGCAAGGCACGAATATTCATCTGGGCACGAGCCACGGCATGTGCACGTGGCATTTCTGCCCGTGCATCTTCCAGACCGTTTTCATTTAAATATTCATTCATCCGCTTGGAGAAAAACTCTTCCGGTGTCGGATTGACAAAGGTAGAGCCCAGCAGGGCCAATAATTGCGCCCAAGTCAGCTTCTTCTGAACTTTAATTTCCTTAAAGTTTCCATCCTGATAAGCCTGCATCCGGTATTCAAAAGAAAAAACTTCATGCATGGATACTTTAGGCAGGCTCAGGAACGGATCTATTTCCGCCGTTCCACCATCACGCTCCAGTTGGCTCACTTTAGCCTTAAGCTGATCAATCTCGTCATGCAGCGCCTGGGTATTTTGCGGACGCACCCATCCGGTCACCGGATAACGCTCCAGCATTTGCGGCATATTAAAACGTACTGCCATTTCCAGATCGCGCAAGCTGCGATAAGTAAAGACCTGGTCTACTTCCTGCTGCAGTAATTGACGAAATTCCTTAAACTTTTCCCGTAATTCCGGCTTGGTATCATGTAATGAGCTTTCACGTGATGCCGGATCGTCATGCATAAACACAATAATCGGTTTTTGCTTGGTCACTGCATAGATGTATTCGAGGTGCATATAACCGACACCCGAGACAGACTGTTCCCCATACTGACTGCCTAGCAAAATCACTACATAGTCACAATCATCAATCTGGCGGCGTGAAAAAGCAGTATTCAGCGGCGTACGCTGTTCCAGTCCCCAAGAGAAGAACCCCATACCCACTAATGTTTGAGACAAAATGATACGTTCCGGCTGCATTTCTGCCCCAGAGGTTGAGATGAACACTTGGTATCGTTTATCCAGCATGGGCTATCCTCTTCTCCTGTACATTTGCATAAAAAATGCATGAATTCATGCATTTTGACACAATATGACCACCCCAAAATGAAAAAATATCGTTCTTTTAAAATTATAAAAATGAGTTTTAAACTGCACTCATATTACTGATCTGCCATTTTAAACCGGCAGGAATCAGGTGCTGCAAAACCGGCCGGAGCTGTTCAGCATTCTGCCCACTCACCACCAATTCAATTTTCACGCTTTCTTTACGCTCATGCTCAAATAATAACTCATTTTTAATTAAAATTCGGGCCGTTTGTCTCGCAACTGCGAATCCTGAGTCAATTAATGTCAGCTTTTGACCAAAAATATACTGAATTGACGCTTTTAGGAAGGGGTAATGCGTACATCCCAGCACTAAATAATCAGCGCCTTGATCCACAACCGGTTGTAAAATCTCTATTAATGTCTGTAAACAGGCTTCACTCATCTGCTCTCCAGCCTCAACAAAAGGTACCAGTTCCAGACTGGTCACAGGAAGGACTTTAACCTGAGCCGGTTCGGCAAAACGGGAGATCACATCTTTAATCAGCTGCCCGCGAAAAGTGGCCGGTGTTGCCAAGACCGCAACTGTTTTCGACCGGGTATTCAAGACTGCAGGTTTAAGTGCTGGCACCAAACCGATAATTGGAAAGTTCTCGCCATAATAGTCACGCAAATAATCCAGACTAAAGGCAGAAGCCGTATTACAAGCCACGACTGCCACTTTACAGCCCTGACGATACAGCCATTCAATCGCCTGAGCAGTCAGGCTACGGATTTCCTGATCATCTCTCGGGCCATAAGGCACATGTGCAGTATCGGCATAATAGACAAAGCGTTCATTCGGCAGATGGCGGGCAATTTCCAGAGCCACCGATAAGCCGCCTACGCCCGAGTCAAAAATACCAATCGGCGCATCTGCTGTTGCGTTGGGCATCGGGTCTAATAGCGGGGAAATGGGTTGAATGGCGCTCATAACGGTCTGAATTGCGGTGTCAAAAACTCTAGCGACCAAGCTTAAACCTCAGGTGCTCAAATGCAAGTCTAAATCGCCACTTTTCAAACTTAAAACGGCTTCACCTGCCGGATTTTCATCAAGCTCTCCCATCTCGACCAGATGCAAAAATGCGGCACGCTGGATCAGGGCATTGATTCCAAAACGTACATGCACATAAGGTCGCAACTCATCTTTATATTCACGCATAAAGATCGGATGTTCAGCATCCACAATAATCAGGTCTTGGGTTGTGGTGCCCAGTTGTAAATAACTCAGTCCATTAATCTCGACCTGATCGACCTGATTGACCAATAAAGGTTCATCTTCCACTTCAATTTCAATCATTTCTACCGGTGTTTTTAGGTAGAATTTTCCCTGCTCTTTCCAAAGGACGGTTGCAAACAGGTTAATCATGGCTTGGCGTTTGATCAATTGACCTTCGTGCCACCATTCTCCATTGGCCAAAACCTTCAGATCCATTGTGCCACAATGCTTTGGCTGCCATTGCTCCAAAGGGGGAATTGACCTTTTGTGACCGCCCTGTGCATCTTTTAAGTATTGCGCGATATCTATTAAATTTTTATCATCAGGAGAAGTTACTTTTTTCGTCAGATGTTTGCTGGGTACTGGCTTATCCATAAAAGAAGACCTTAATGACGGAAAAATAATATGTTTCAGCCAATTGGCTAAAACTCGGTTTAAAACTATACTAGCCCAGATTATCAAAGACACCAGTATTTTTGTGTCTAGGAACCAAGAACACTTATGGCAGCACCCAATCATCCGATTATGGTTGCCACCGAATAGTAATATGAGGAG
Source organism: Acinetobacter sp. YH18001 (assembly GCF_013416975.1). Lineage (NCBI taxonomy): Bacteria > Pseudomonadati > Pseudomonadota > Gammaproteobacteria > Moraxellales > Moraxellaceae > Acinetobacter > Acinetobacter sp. YH18001. The sequence continues at coordinate 12,640 of NZ_VPEU01000055.1, forward strand.
TCCTACATGGAACACATCGAACGTGAATCGATGGAGTTTGACGTCGTCATCGTCGGCGCAGGCCCTGCGGGTCTATCTGCTGCGATCAAAATCCGTCAACTTGCAATTGAAAACAACTTAAATGATTTGTCCGTTTGTGTCGTAGAAAAAG
>NZ_VPEU01000056.1:0-12511 GCF_013416975.1 Acinetobacter sp. YH18001
TAAATCAATTATTTAAGCTAAATCATAAAGTTATTTAAAGATAAAATTAAGAAACATCAATTTTTAGTGGAGATTTTGCCACTTTAACTATTATTAAAGGTATAGATATGCTTAAACAAAGTATCAGTGTGAAGGATCAGTTTGGGGCTCAACACGCTATTCAAGCAACAGTCGATCATCATTTTTCTAAAACACAATCTCATTCCAATATAAAACATATCACTGTAGATGGTGAAGATATTCGTCCCAGTTTTGAAATGTGCTTTCAAAGTACCTTAAGTGGAAAAATTTTCAAAATTGTATAGATCATCCCTAAGTGACTCAGGTTCGTCGCTTTAATGAGAGATAAGCCGAGCTGAATTGAAAGACAATAAAAACTCTAGACGATCCTAATCTGCCCCCGAAGCTTGAATGTTCTTCATCTGATTTGAAAGCTGCTTTTTGAAGACGGTTAGGTTCATGCGTGCTATTGATCTATATCCGACGACCTGGATGAGATCTAGCCCATAATTCCAAAGACCGGATTGAAACTCTTATCAATATCAGTGATTTCGCTCTTTGAGTATTTTCATTGATTTTTATGCAATGCATCTTAGTGTTATTCCGCAGTTTTGCTATAGTAAGAGCAATTTTGGATCAACATCAGGACTATGTTATGTCAGCTACACCACGCATTGGAATCTTGGGTGCAGGCGGTCGTATGGGGCGTATCCTCATTCAGGCTGTGCATGAAGCCAGTTATCAATTGGCAGCTGCAGTAGAACGCCCTGAAAGTACCCTATTAGGCGCAGATGCGGGCGAACTTGCCGGGATTGGCGCAACAGGTGTTAAGGTCGTGGGTAGCCTTACCGATGTAGTCAAAAACTGTGATGTCGTGATTGATTTCACCGCACCGGCAGCAACCGTTAATCATCTGAAAATCTGCCGTGAAGCAGGTGTTGCCATCGTGATTGGTACCACGGGGATGAATGACGAGCAAAAAGCCTACCTAGATGACTCTGCAACTGAAACACCAGTGGTCTATGCGGCGAATTATTCAGTCGGTGTGAACGTATCGATTAAACTGCTTGAACTGGCATCTAAGGTGTTTGGCGATACGGTGGATATCGAAGTGATTGAGGCACATCACCGTCACAAAGTAGATGCGCCATCGGGTACAGCTTTGATGTGGGGTGAGGCGATTGCGGAAACTTTGGGTCGTGACTTAAAAGAAGATGCCGTATATTGCCGTGAAGGTCATACCGGTCCGCGTGAGCGTAAGAGTATTGGCTTCCAGACCATTCGTGGTGGTGACATCGTCGGTGAACATACTGCAATGTTTATTGCCGATGGGGAACGTGTGGAAATTACTCATAAAGCCACCAATCGCATGAACTTTGCTTCTGGTGCGGTACGTGCTGCGGCTTGGGTCGTAGGCCGTGAAGCGCGTAAATATGACATGAAAGACGTGCTCGGTTTTAACGATATTCAGGTTTAAAATCCAGTCAAAATCATTTATAAAAAAGATCTAAAACTAAAATAAGACGAATAATAAAATGCAAAAAATGATTTTCCTGCTCTGTGCAGTGGCGCTTGGTGCCATTGCGCAGGCAAAGCCTGTCGGGACGCCTAAACTCAGTATTGATAAAAATAATATCAAGGTCTGGACCTATCAGAATCAGCAAAACCCGGTCTTTCTGTATAAAGCTGAAACCACCTACCATGCCTCGATTGAAAATGCCGTGTCGCTGATTCTGGATATCGAGCATGCAGTACAATGGGTGCCCTATATGGGCAGCATCAAGGTCTTGTCCCGTGATGATAAAAAAGGCGAATTTACCTTGTATATGGTGCTGGATTTTCCATTTCCCTTAAAAGACCGTGATCTGATTGTGCAGGGCAAGATGATCAAGGAAGCCAATGGCCAGATCACCATCAAGAATAAAGCCATCCAAAGTGGTTATCCTTTAAACCCGGATTATGTGCGTTTAACCGATTATCAGGGCGACTGGACTTTTCAGAAACTGGCCAATAACAAGGTTAAGGTCTCTACCTATGGTTATGCCAATCCGGAAGGTTCCATTCCTTTGACCTTCGTAAATATGTTTGTGCAACAGCAACCTTATCAGATGCTGCAGAAAATGAAGACCGAGCTGGCCAAGCCTTCATCTATTGCGGTCTTGCCTGAAGCTCTACAATAAAAAAGACCCAATTTCTGGGTCTTTTTAACAGCTGAAAATAAGCAGGATTTAAGCTGTAAAATCTGCTTTAAGCACAATCCGGTAACGGGCTTTGCCAGAATGCAGATGTTCAATCGCTTGGTTCAGCTGTGACATCGGGAAGACTTCAATTTGTGGCGCAATGTTTTTACGTGCGGCAAATTGGAGTAACTGACGCAGTGCCGCCGGCGAACCGGTTGGTGAACCAGTAACTGACTTGGCACCACCAATCAGCATGCCCGCCGGAATCTGCATCGGTTCTAAAGGGAGACCGAGCATATGTACTGTACCGTTCGGTGCCAGAGTGGCCAGATAAGCCTGCCAGTTCAAGGTGACATTGACCGTACTCAGCAATAAATCGAACTTGCCACGCTGTGCCTTTAGGGCAGCAACATCACGACTATTCACCACATGATCTGCGCCCATGGCTTTCAGCTCATCGGTCTTGTCCAGATTTGATGTGAAAGCCGTAATCTCACAGCCCCAAGCTTTGAGCAGTTTAATTGCGATATGACCCAGACCCCCAATCCCGATCACGCCAACATGATGAATAGCCTGAATCTGATGTTTCAGGATTGGATCAAATACGGTAATGCCGCCACAGAGCAGAGGGCCGGCACTTTCAGGATCCAGATCTTCAGGCAGAGGAATGACCCATTGCCAGCCAGCACGGACCTTGTCGGCGAAACCACCGGCATGTCCGACAATAGTCGCCACTTGGCCGCCAGTACAGAGTACCTGCTGACCTGAAATACATGGATCACAATACTGGCAGCTTTCCGCCGTCCAGCCAATGCCAACCCGTTGACCCACTTTCAGGCCTTTGGCTTCGCCACCCAGTTGCGTGATGATACCGATAATTTCATGTCCAGCCACGACCGGATAAACGGATGAACCCCAGTCATTATTGAGGACTGAAATATCAGAATGACACAGGCCACAGTATTCTACTTTGACTTCGACCTGATGTGGCTGTAGTTCACCAGCATCGAATTGATAGGGTTCGAGTGCAGCACCTGCTGACATTGCAGCATAAGCGTGGATAATATTATTCGACATAAATTCAGCTCTTCTTTGAATGGGAATATATTGTTTTAAAGTGACAATGATTTTCGTGATCATCGACCATACCGACGGCCTGCATAAAGGCATAGCAAATGGTGGGTCCGACAAATTTAAAACCGGCCTTTTTTAAGGCTTTTGACATGATCTGGCTCTCAATGGTTTGTGCGGGTGCCTGACGATAATCCGCAACATCATTATTCAGTCGTGGTTGTTGGGCAAAAGACCAGAGCCATTGCTCTACATTGATGCCTTGCTGTTGCAGCTTGAGCCATGCTTGGGCATTTTCTCGAATGGCATGCAGTTTGCCACGATGACGGATCAGGCGGGCATCCTTAAGCTTGAGTTCGAGTTGTTGATCTGTAAGTGAGGCAATCGACTGAATGGAATATTGAAAAAAATGTTCACGATACGCTTCACGTTTTCTAAGGATGGTAATCCAAGCTAGACCGGCCTGCTGTCCTTCCAGACACAGCATTTCAAACAGGCGATTTTCATCCAGCAGGGCTTGTCCCCATTCCTGATCATGATAGGTGATATACAGTGGATCATTGGAGCACCAGCCACAGCGTTGCAGAGTCATGCCATGCTCCTTATTTTTATAGTTTTATAATTTAAACACAGCCCATTGATCCTGCTGATTGTCCCAGTACGACAGTTCAGCCTGATCCAGATCGCTAAATTGAATCCACATGTCTTTACCACTTTTGTCGGCATAACCGGTACTGATCAGCAGCGCATCTTCGGTAATTTCCATCACCCAGCCCTGATAGCTTTGACCATTCAGTACGATTTTTTGTTGATTGCCTGATTCAGCAAATTCTACCAGACGATTGATCAACGTTTCTGACATTTAAATATCCTAAAATTAACGTAAATAGGGGTAGGGGTTGACCACACCGCGCCCCTTGCCCTGTAAATAAATACCATAATGCAGATGTGGTGCAGTATGTCGGGCATTACCGCTATTGCCGACATAGCCGATGAGCTGGCCTTTTTTGACAGGATCACCCACTTTCAGGCCGCGTTTATGTCCATCCAGATGTGCATAATAATGCCAGGAACCGCCCGGACCCAGAACCCAGACTACTTTACCACCCAAATTGTTATTGCGTAAATCTGCAATCAGACCTTCTGTGGCACTAAAGACTTTGGTTCCACGTGGAGCCATGATATCAATGCCCTCATGCAAACGTCCGCGACTGCGCGACGCCCCCCAGGTATCCTGTAATTCACGTGCCTGTACACGTGCCACCGGGATGGGCAGTGAAGAAGGCATTCGCTTATTTTGCAGTTTTTGTACCAGTAGCGGATTTAACTGTGCAGAAGAAGGTTGTTTCGGCGTACTGCTACAGGCGGTCAGTAATATGGCAATCAAAGCCACCCAGGTCAAAGCAAGGTATTGGCGCACGCTATTCATCCTTAAATATTGGCAATGCTCATTCTGAGCTGATCGATATGATGCTTTGTTCAGACTATGTCATAGGTTAACGGCAGAGATCAATTTTTTCATTGCTGTCGGCAGACCGCAATCAATGGCTGTCTCTGGACGCATCCAGTTGCTTTGCAGTTCAATCGCCAGATGTTCCTGCTGATCCTGATCCACTGCGAAAACGGTTGCTTCAAGCTGCCAGGTGAAGTGGGTGAAACTATGGCTGATCTGGACTTTTTTGAGGATATTTTTTAGGCCAAGCTGCTGACATTGCTGTTCGAATTCATGGGCATTTTCAATAATTGGCAAACACCAGAGTCCGCCCCACAGGCCACTGTTGGGTCGTTGTTGCCACAGCCATTCATTAGAGGACTGAATCAATAATACTTGTGCTGAGCGCACTGGCACCGGTTTTTTGGCTTTCTTGAATGGTAATTCATTTTCCAGACCTTGCTGATGTGCTTTGCAATGTTGCTGCATCGGACAATATAGGCACAGTGGTTTTTTCGGAGTGCAGACCGTAGCACCGAGATCCATAATCGCCTGGGTATAATCATGATTACGTTCGACCGGACATAATTCTTCAGCCAGTTGCCATAAAGCACGTTCATGAATGGGTTTGGACAGATCATCTTCAATTGCGAAGAAACGCGACAAGACCCGTTTGACATTGCCATCCATGATCACGCCGTATTGGCGTAAACCCAGTGACATTAAGGCACCAGCGGTGGAACGGCCGATCCCCGGCAAGGCAATCCATTGTTCCAGGGTTTGAGGAAACTGCTGCTGTGCTGTCACCATGCCGGCAGCTTTGTGCAGGTTACGGGCACGGGCATAATAGCCCAGTCCTGCCCAGTAAGGCGCGACCTCATCCCAAGACGCTTGACCTAAGTCCTGAACGGTCGGAAAACGCTGAATAAAGCGTTCATAATATTGCAGCACAGTTTTGACCTGGGTTTGTTGCAACATGATTTCAGAGACCCAGACTTTGTAGGGATCATCTGTCACCTGCCAGGGCAAGTCATGACGACCATGCACATCAAACCATTCTAACAGGGCATCTGAAAATACAAACATGGATAAATAGCAACTGAATAAGCAGCAGCCATTATAGCGGAATCGGCAGGCCTGAAATGTGAAAAGTAGATAAAAACTGCGGAGTAGTGTGTATGGATATCGGCTTAATAACACAAACAATAAATGCTCCGAAGAGCATTTATTTTAAAACAGCAAAGATTTAGTCGCTAATCCCCCAACGTTCATCCAGCTTCAATACTTTGTCTTTATAGCGCGGAATAATATGAATATGCAGATGTTCGCCCTTTTCCTGAAACACTTCGCCATCAATAAAACCGACATGGAAACCGGCGGGCTGGTAACGTAAATTGAGCTCATTACGTGCCTGTTCGAGCAAAGACATCAGGCTTTTACGTTCTTTGTCCGTCACTTCAAAAAATGAAGCCACATGCCGGAGTGGAATCACTACACAGTGACCTTCGGATAATGAATTCGGTTCAGGCAGCACCACACCATAATCATTTTTAGCAATGACATCATATTCGTCATAGTTACAGTAAAGGCAGTTGGTTTCAGCCATAGTCAGCATTCTCCTCTGGTAGGATTTATCGTTCTTTTCTTCAATGATTCTTTAAAGTGCTCAGCTTGATTTCAAGTCGAGCACTTATATCTATTTAAGCCAAATGACGTTCCAATAAGGCATACATCGCCGCCAAGCTTTTTTGTTCCGCTTCAGCATTGTAACCAAGATCCACGCCATTGGCTTTGGCCCGTTCGTCGGCGAGCGGGTTGCTAAAGCCATGTTTGGCATCTTCAAAGACAATCACCTCATGCTCGACGTTGGCCGCATGCATTTCTTCACGGAAACTGGCGACATCATCTAAGGTGACCATGCTGTCTAGCTCACCGTGCAAGACTAGAATTTCGGCCTGAACCTGACCTTCTTGAGCCGGTGCTTTGGCAGCAAGTGTCCCGTGGAAGGTGGTCACTGCTTTTAAAGGGGCATTGGCACGCGCCAGATCCAGCACTACTTTACCGCCGTAACAAAAACCGATGGCAGCAAGTTTCTCTGCATTGACTTCATCCTGTGCTGCCAAGGTATTTAAAGCTGCTGTCGCACGATCAACGATGGTGTCCGGATCTTCAAAGGTCTGCATCATCCACTGGTAGGCCTGATCAGAATGGGTGGTCACTTTTTTGTCACCATACATGTCAATTGCCAAGGCCGCATAGCCATGTTCTGCAAGTTCGCGAGCACGCTGTTCGGTATATTCATTACGACCCCACCATTCTGGTGCGACCAGCACACCTGCAAGGGGTGTATCTGTTTCTGGAGCGGCAAAATAGCCAATCAATGCGCTACCATCCGGCGCAGTATAATGAATTTCACGGGTCTTGATTGCTGCCATGCTGACGTCCTCTATTCTTGTTGAACCGTTTAATTAACATATAACATAGCAAAACTGATCTGAATGTGACATGAAAACATTCGATTAATTATGCTTCATCCATATAAAAAAGAGAGGCCGCTATCGCGCCTCTCTGATTGAATATTTAAAAAAACAGTATTGATTACTTCATAATTTCCAGTAATTCCACATCAAAAATTAAGGTACTGTTTGGCTCAATCACATCACCTGAACCAATTTGTCCATAGGCCAGTTCTGCAGGAATGAAGAAGCGGTATTTGGCACCTTCTTTCATCAGTTGCAGGCCTTCAGTCCAACCGGTAATCACTTGGGTGGTACGGAAGACCACAGGCTGATTACGGGCAATTGAACTGTCAAAAACCGTGCCATCAATCAAACGGCCTTCATAATGTACGCGGACATTGCTATCGGCTTTTGGCGATTTGCCTTTGCCTTCCTGAAGAATCTGATATTGCAGGCCAGATTTAGTCGTTTTTATCCCTGCTTTTTTGGCATTTTCTGTCAGAAAAGCCTGACCGATTTTGGTGTTTTCTTCAGCTTTTTGTTTTAATTCAATCAGCTCTTTGGCTTCACTTTGACGTTTAAACTGGGTCAGCACTCGAGCCATGTCTTCTTCAGTTAAAGTGGATTGTTTTCCGGCAGCAGCAGCTTTTAAACCGGCACTGAAAGCATCCAGATCAATCCCTTGCAAAGAGTCGGCATTACTTTTTCCCATCAGATAACCAAAGCTATAACCGACCTGTTCAGCTTCCGGGCTTTTATTGGTCACATCTTTGGCAAGCAGATTGCCAGAACTTAGCAGTAAAACCATCAAGCTTATTTGTATTTTCATATTTATTCTCAAAATAAAGGAGAGCGCATTGCTCTCCTTATTTATAGATTATTTGACTTCAATGAGTTCCACATCAAAAATCAAAGTACTGTGTGGAGGAATCGTCCCTGGCACGCCTTGTTCACCATAACCAAGTTGAGATGGGATATACAGGGTCGCTTTACCGCCTTCTTTCATCAGTTGCAGACCTTCAGTCCAGCCTGGAATCACTTGATTGAGTGGAAACTCAATCGGCTCGCCACGTTCAACCGAACTGTCAAATACAGTACCATCCACCAGTTTGCCGGTGTAATGGACTTTCACGATTGAAGAAGCAGCTGGCTGTTTGCCCGTGCCTTCTTTAGTCACTAGGTATTGCAAACCGGAAGCTGTGGTTTTTACACCCGCTTTTTTGGCATTTTCTGTCAGGAAACTGTCACTCGATGCTTGTGCCTGTTTAGTGCTATCAAGTTGCTTTTGCTGCATTTCTTTCTGGAACTGTTCGTAAGCTGCCTGTAATTCTTCTTCAGTATACGCCGGTTCAGTACGCGCATGTCCTTCACGTACGCCTGTCACAAAGCTATTAATATCGAGTTCAGGTGGGGTTTGATGAGCCACTTCATAACCGAGAGCATAGCTGATTTTAGAAACAGCAGAGGCATCTTTAGATGCTTTAGTCGTTTGAGCAGCTGGGTTTTGAGTTGCATAGTAAACAGGTACTAGCGCGGCACCGCCTAGAAGAACAGCGACAGCAATCGGTAAGGCCTTGCTCATGTATTATTCCAATCTAATGTTATCGTTGAGGTTCATTCCATCTTAGCAGAAAATTTTGAGAAATCTTGCAGAATGGGTGGTTTTTTAGCAAGCAAATATCGCAGTTTGGTAGAGCTTTAAAAAAATAAAAAAACCAGCAATGGCTGGTTTTTTTATTCAAAAAGATCAACTGGTTTTTGTTTTGGTTTTATAGCTATAAGTATAATCATAGCTATAACTACCACCTGCTGAACGCTGGATATCATTCAGGATAAAGCCATTTACGGTACTTCCCGCTTGTTTAAAACGGTTCACTGTCAGTGCCAATTCCTTCATTTGTGTTTTTGCATAGCGGGCCACCACCAGATTGAGTCCGACATATCGGGACACGATGATCGCATCCGTGACCGCCAGGACAGGAGGCGTATCAATTATAATATGATCATAGTGTGGCGTCAGGTGTTGCAGTAATTCCTGAAACCGTACCGAATTGAGAAGTTCGGATGGATTGACTGGATTTTCACCACAGGTGATGACGCTGAGGTTTGCTACATTGGTGCTTTGTACCATCTGTTCCAAGGTAATTTGCTCATTCAGGTATTCAGTTAATCCATATTGATTATCCAAATCAAAATATTTGTGTATATGACCACGACGCAAGTCCGCATCAATGATCAATACGCGTTTATGTTTTTCTGCCATGATGACTGCCAGATTGCTGGAAACAAATGATTTTCCAACTCTAGGCGCTGGACCCGAGATCATAATAATATTGTTTTTGGCCTGAGACAGAGCGAAATGACTTGCTGTCCGGATGCTGCGCAAGCTTTCGATCGCCATATCATCACTATGTTTAAGGGCTAATAAGAAAGGCAGTTTTTTCTTTTTCAGCAGTTTCAGCCCCGGTTTCTGAACAGGGGAGTGTGCAATATTGGCATAGACGGGAAGATCCAGCTGGTATTCTATTTGGCTACTATCTTTCACTCCAGAACGGAACATATTGCGGAATAATGCCACCAGAATTCCCAAGAAAGTACCGAAGCAAAAAGTTAAGAACAGAATTAATGGCTGTTTCTGTTTAATCACGTCAATCGGTTCAAGCGCAGTATCAATAACATGTACATTGCCAATCTCGCCGGCTTTGGCAATTCGCAGTTGTTGGTAGGAATTGACCAAATTGGTATACAGTTGTTGTTTGACTTCGACTTCACGAGACAGTTGTAAATACTGGCGTTGTATTTCTGGAAGATTTTTAAGTGTGGTATTGAGCTCACGAATCTTGCCATTAATCACACGAAGTTGAGCAGTAACTTCTCGCATGGTCGGATGTGCTGCTGCATATTTGGCGCCTATTTCCGCCTGTCTCTGTTCGAGTAGAGCTCGTTGTGTTTCTAAAGTCACACTCTGATTTAAATATAATTCTGACTCCCGGGTGATGTCGACAGTATTATGCTGTTGACGGAATTGGTTAAAGACCCGCTCTGCATCATCCAGCTGTTTTCTTAAATCCGGTAATTGAGCATCCAAGAAAGCGAGGGTCTGAGCAGTTTCTGCCGAACGACGGGTAATATTATTTTGGCTATAAATTGCCAAAATAGTATTCAGAACTTTGGTGATGTGCTGTTTGTCATGACCTTGATAGCGAAGCTGCAAAATCCCGCTAAGTTCGCCTTTTTCTACAATTGAATAATTGGCAAGAATAGAATCAATCGCTGAAGGTAAAGAGAGCTTTTGCACCTGATAACTGCTATCTAGCTGATCCTGAGTAAAGATCGCGATTTTCCAGTCGCCCTGCGCAGTCTTGAATTGTACTGGCTGGTTCAGTGCACCCTTGAAAATAGTTTCTTCTGTCACAGGATTGATCAGACTAAAGCCCTGTTGTTGAAATTGCAGTAGCAGATTTTTATCCAAATAGGTGGCAGGAACTTCAAACTGTCGAATGTCAAAGCTTTTTTGACCCTCTTTAAAGCGCACAGTTTCAGGTTGATATTCGGTTTGATAATTTATTCCTTGAAATAGTCGCTGAACAAAAGTGTCTTCAGTACTGGTAATCTGAAGATCTAAATTTAAGCGATTAATTACTGATTCCAGAATATTGCGTGATTTTAATACCTCAACTTCAGCATTAGATGAAGACATTTGCCCAATGACACTTGAAAGGTTACCCAATAAAGCAGCTGAGGCACCTCTACTTTCTTCGACCTGGACGATGGCATCGACCTTATAATTAATCGCTGCAGTGCGTAAATAGAGCAGGACAGCAAGCACGCTGAGCAAGGCACATACGAGGATAAGTTTCCATTGCGCAAACAAGGAAAATAACACCCCTTTTAGGTCAATCATATTTTCGGTATTGTTATTTTTGTTCATAATTTTGCTTTCTAAAAGTTTAAAAGTGATTTTTCCAGTCGATGACGTCGTGTTGAATTAAATTACAGAACTTCATCAAAGACCTGCTGCCCCTGCAAAAATGAATCCCCAATATGCTGGTTTTATTGTTCCCTCATAAAAAATCTAGTCTGGTAAAACCAGATATTTTTATGATGATCAGGATAAGATTATTTTTATTCAATCTGCTTCATATTTAGTGTTGAACTACATGGAGTTGCAGGCAGATCCCATGCTATTACGTAAAAAATGCTGTCTTGTGATCAGCGCTGAGCATTACTTCAGCCATCTATATTTATAGATTTAATCTACAAATACGGGCAGATCTCGTTAATAAACATTCAGTCATTAATCGATGGTTAATATTTTCAAAACAGCTCCCCAAAATCTTTTTAATATGCATAGCTGAACTACCTGCTAGCGTATAGCTGTACCAGCAACATTTGAAAATGGAAGAATCTGGCTAACCACTCGTTCCCAACGAGTCAGGCCTGTGGCATCTACATAGACAATATCATTGCTGTGCATTTTGAACTTTTTGGCCAAGCCAAAATCTCCAAGATTTTTTAAACTTAAATGATATATTTCAGTCATTTGGTTATTTGAATTGTCACGTAAGACGTAAATGCGACTAGCACTGGCTGAATAGGGATTAATCCCTTCACTTTCACCGAGAACATCCGCGAGAGTCATCCCTTGGTCACGTATGGGTAAGGGGGTATTCGTGCCTGCTTCACCCATGACATAGATTTTCTGATTTTCACGAGGACTGATATACAGGGTGTCATTGGGTTGAATTAACAGCTTATGTAATGAATATCCTGCCTTTTCTAATGCAATTGTATTGAGGTCATAGGCCACACCCTGACGCACCAATTGAATAGAGCTAGAGTTACCTTGCTCGTTAATGCCGCCGGCCAGACCCAGTGCTGTATAAACGCTCACGGGCTGATCAGACAAATAAAACTGCCCAGCTGATTTCACATTACCCACCACTGAATAACGCTGTCCCTGATAAGAAAGTACTCTCACCACCACATCTGGATTGTTTAAATAAGGAATTAATAGTCGGCGTACTTCCCGATTAACCTCCGGAAGGGTTTTCCCTACTGTTTTATAGCGTCCAATTAATGGAAAATGGATATAACCATTTCGGTCAATTTGATAACCATTGGTATTATCAGTTGCTGTTGGAACTGCACTAATTTCCGGGTAGGCCCATAATTGAAAGGATAAAATATCACCTGGATTCAAACGATAATCCTGCATTTCATGCTGAAATAAAGGTGCGTAATGATTCAGGTGTTGACGTTCGTAATGGTGTTGGGAAAACGGGTGGTTTAAATGTCAGCATGCGCGGTATGAAGGCAGAAGACACACTCATTTTAATTGATGGCCGTCGTCAAACGACTGCAACTGA
>NZ_VPEU01000057.1:0-11110 GCF_013416975.1 Acinetobacter sp. YH18001
CTACGTTGGCATCATCCAGCGGTGCATCGACTTCATCCAGTACACAAAAAGGAGCCGGATTTAGGCGAAAAATCGCGAATACCAATGCCAATGCCGTTAAAGCCTTTTCTCCACCAGAGAGTAAAGCATGAGATTCTTTCTAGAAATACTGTATTAAAATATACATCAGAAGAAATGACTGAATATTTCACAAATCACCCTTTAATTTAAAGGGTGATTTTTGTGTTGGAAGAAAATAATAAGCTAGAATTAATTATTAAGCATCTTTTAAATAGTGAAATTGAAGATGTAAATGATAATAAAGAGCATATTGAAAAAGCTAGTTGGCTAATTCGTATGATTATTGATGATAAGTTTTTTGATGCTAAAAATGATTTAATAGATGTCTCTGAAGAAAAAGATGAAGAGATTGTTAATTTATTATGTGAAAAAATGAAGCATATTTTTGATGACTGTACAAATCATGAGGCTATAAAAATATTTGTTCAAAAAATAGTATCTATTGATCATTTTAAAATTAAAGTTAATGTGAGATATGAAGAAATAACAAAAATAGTTTTTGATTCAAATTCAGAAATTTCTATTGAAAAGCTAAATGAGCGTATTGAATACTTTTCCATGAATATCGCTATGATGACTGCTAATAATAAGAATGAAAATGAATTATTGAAAATTAATAAAGTACTTGAAAAATTGTTTAGACATTTGAAGCTGGCTTTTTTTCAGAAGCAATATTTTATGTCGGCAGCAGAGTCTGCGACAAAGATTTCAAACCAAGCTGAGCAAACTGCTAAAGAAGCTGAAAAAGTTGCAACTCAAGCTCAGGAAATGGCAAATAAAGCCCAGATTATATCTGGGATGGCGCATGAAACAGTTGGACATGCAAAAAGAGCGGCAAAAAAAGCTGAGGATATCGCTAGTTCAACAAGACAAATGGCTCATGATGCTAATGATCAGATAAAGGAAGCTAAAAAATCTTCAGAAAGTATGATGGTCAATTACGTGACTATCTTGGGTATTTTTGCCACAATTATTATCACTGTCTTTGGTGGGATTAATATTATTGGCTCAACAGTTAAGTTGCTAGAAGGTAATAGTAAATTAACATACTTAGTATTTATTGTTTCTTTCTTAATGATTTGCCTATTGGTATTGATTAGAACACTTACTTCATGGATTAGCTCTTTAAATAACTATAGAGAAGATAAGGTTATAGTTGATAGCCCTAAAAGTTTTTTTAAGACTTCAATCGTATGTTTTTTAATAGTTGTTGTTGTTTCTGGGGTTACCAGTATTATTAATAAACCCGAAGATAATTCTAAAAAAGATGATATTAAAGAGAAGCTTAATTCTGGCAATGTGTTATTTATGAATATTGGAAAATGATTTTAGATTAAGATAAACCACTCTCTGGAGTGGTTTTTATGACATGCTTTGGTGTTTTATTTTTAATACGAATCCATCCCATTAATTTTTTCTTGCTCGTCCACGTTTGGTCACAGGTTTGGCAGTCAAAATTAAGTTTGCCTGTTCTGGATCATAAAGGCATTTACCACGAGTACCTTTGTTGATCTCTGCACAGCGGTCACGGACGGCATCTACACTTATACCGTAGTACTGAGCCAGTTCAGCAGCTGATACTAGTTTTGGGCTTACATCCTTGATCGATACGATCTTTGCACCGCCAACTTCGGAGCCTACAAATAATTGAGGTGCTTCACCTTGCACAGTGATTTGAAAAATTCCCATTTAAGACACCTCCTTTAAGCTCTGAACTACTGATTCAGGTAACCCGAAAAAATCATTTAGAGTTTTATTGAATTCACCGCTTTCAATGAATTGGTCCATCAGATTGACTTGTTTATCGATATTGCTATCTTCACAAGGCTCACACGGTTTTTGCATATCACTCAACTTTACTCTCCCGATCCATTTACCATAGCTTGGTAAACTTGAAGAGCAGGGTGTCGGAATAATCTCTCTCCCAGTGGTGCATTTTCATTAAGGCATTCAGAATTGGCTTTAGTGCCTCTTTGGATCATTGCTTCAGTTGGCTCTTCCGGTACTAAAATAAAACCTTCCGGCATCGCCTGGGCTTTAGCTTCCTTCCATGCTGACCAGCTTAAAATAAGGGCTAAAATCATTTTTCCAGCTTTTTTTTCAACGGCATCTGGAACATCAGTACGTTTGATGTATGCTCCAAATTCAAAAAATGTGTACTGCACAACATGCTCAAAACGCTTAAAGCATTCAGATGCTTCAAAATCAGATTTTATTTTTTCAATATCCATCACGCTGCCATCCTTAATACTTTTGGTGCTTGAGCCCGTAAAGAAACCAGTAAGGGCTTACCAACTTTCAAATACTGCTTAAGAAAAATGGCATAGCGCTTTTGGGTGGCTTCACTCATCTTTCCAGTGCTGTCAATTTCAAGCGTAGGTTTATTTAATTTACTGTATCGAACCAGAGCTGCATGCTTGACCGGTTTTGGTTGATACCCGTCATTCAATAGCCAGTTTTCAAAAGGTGCAGCCAGGCTAAAATGAATTTTCTTGGTGCCTTTGGGTTCAATGGGTGGGTAATTCATGCTTCCTCCTCATCCCATTCAAGGTCTTCGCCAAGTTGATCAGAGTTATCTGTATCAACCAGAATCACAGAGATAATTTCCCAATCAGGCAGGGCATCAGAAGTTTTCTTGATTAGCTCTGGTAGAGATACATCGCCATTCGAGATCATTGATGTAATCCCACTCATGGTAAAACCATCTCCAAAAGCAGCCAAAGCGGCGTGATAGGCTTTACCTTCATTAACTTCCTTGCGAATACGCACTTGATATTTTTTAGTACTCACTTCACACCCCCAGCAATCGCAGCATTAATCTTTTCAATCTCATAACGATCAACATATGCATTAATCGTTTTGTCAAAATGGACCACGTTCAAAATGTCCAGAAACTCGACTGAGGCATCGGCCAGGGCGTATTCAACATAAATGCTGTAATCGTCAGCTTTGACAGTAGCGACACAGATTTGTTTGCAGTTCACGCTTTCAACTTCGTAATGCTTTGCAGCGATGTCGACTTGCGGCTGGTCTTTGATAGATTCAGCTTGGGCAAAGCAGCCTGATAGCGAGATGGCTATAGCGATAAAGCTTGCCTTGATTAGAATTGGGTTTTTATTCATAATAATTTCACTCACGTAAGGGTGGGTCACGCTCCAGGTAGTTGTCGCTACGCTGGGGCTTTTTATTGTTTACGATTTTTATGTTAATTATAGTTAACTATTTAGTCAAGAGATGAGTTGAATGAAGTTTACTTTAGTTAATTTAGACGCAAAAAACCCCCTTTAAAAGGAGGTTAATTTGTTAATAAATGTAAATCAGAGAATTTGTGCCTAAATTTTTAAAGTTAATCTGCGAAATTTAATGACTTACTTAGGATCGCTTCAGCCTTGCCATAAATTTCACATACATCAGGTTCAATGAAGTCGACCATATTTGTAAAGGGAGCCTCTTTATTGATGGGTTGTAAATAATCACCAGAGGTGTCTTTGTGCAAAACACGCAGTACTGGGTTATTTTTTATTATTGCCAAGACTAGGTCTCCATTTTCATAAGACGCTGGTTTAAAATTAATAGCAACAAGTGATGTTGGTGGGATTCTCGGAAGGTTAGCATTGCCGATATCCTTTACCCAAACCCCATCTCCTTGCTCAATTCCTTTTGGAAGAGGCATCACTTCCAGATCAGAAGGTAGAGTAAGTTCTTTATTGTTACCACTTTTTGCTACGTGCATTTGCAAAGATTCTCCTATTTCTACAAGGTTTATAATTGGTCCATAACGCACTCTCGAATGTGAAGAATCTTTACTTTCTTGAGAGTGCGATATTTGAATAGGTTCTTTTCCTGATAAGAGATATTCAACTGATGTATCTAATAGTTTTGCTAAATCATGAATATATTTTGATGAAGGTACACTTTCTCCTTTTGTCCACTTTGTTACAGCTGCTTTACTAACCTTTAAAAATCTCGATATATCTGCACCAGATATATGTCTGCTTTCCATTAGGTGGATTAAGCGATCTGCAAAATAAAAACCCATGTGATGATCTCCGATTTATTTTTTTACAAGGCTCATCTGAGTCCTCATACATATGTCTTGTGGCTTAAACCTGCCACCAAGGTTTACTTAAATAATTTAGTTAACGAATTTAGATGTTTAAACCCCTAAACGTTAACTAATATTAACACTGGTTGTTGAAGCTTGCATTGACCTGTGTTAACTTAAATAAACTAAAAAAGTAAATTAAAGTGAACGAAATGAAGGTGTCTGATTTAAAGAAATTTTATGGAGTGAGCTCCAACATAGAGCTTTCTAAAAAAATCGAACGAACGCGAGTGACTATTTGGAAGTGGCAAAAGCAAGGAATTCCAGTACGAACTCAGGCCGTATTTGAAGTTGAATCGCAAGGGCGGTTGAAGGCTGAGCTTTCAAGAGCTTCTTAATTTTTGGTGGGTGGTATGAGCATGCACATCAAATACAAAAAAGCCCATCTGCTGTAACAGATGAGCTCGATGTTCAAAATCTTGAAGGAAGTGAACAATGAATATGTTAGCACAAACTAAATTCAACTTAAAAACAATGAGTACTCGAGAGGTTTCGAGTATGTCTGGTAAGCAGCACTCTCATGTTATTCGGGATGCCAAACAAGTAATTGATCAGATTATAGATGATCCAAATTTGGATGATCCTTTTTTTCAAACTATTCAGGATGGGCGTGGCTACATATCTGAAATCCATATGGATCGGAATTTAACTTTGTGTTTGGTTTCTGGATATAGCGTCTCACTTCGCATGGCGATAATCAGAAGGTGGGATGAACTAGAAAACCAAAACGCCATCCAACTTCCTCAAACATTTGCAGAAGCACTTCAATTAGCAGCCGATCAGGCTCGAAAAATTGAACTCGACAAGCCAAAAGTGGAGTACTACGAAAAAATCGTAGTACGTGACACCTTGCTTAACGCCACTCAAGTAGCCCAGAAACTTCGAATGTCAGCCATGGCAATGAATAAATACCTTGATCAATTCGATGTGTATAGCCGTGGTGTCAAACGTGCGCGTGTATTCCAGCAATGGTTTATTGATAAAGGCTTTGGTGAGCTTAAGCAAACTGAGCTTGGATTTTCTCAACCAATGTTCACCACCAAAGGTGAAGCATGGGTTATTGAAAAGTTGACAAGTGAAGGGGTGATGCAATGAGTAGTTTTGTTCCTAATAGCTTTCAACTGCCCAATGCTCTAATTGATGATGGTGTAATGGCTGAAATGAAGGGTGCCGCGTTAGCAATCTATATCCTAATTGTTAGAAAAACTCGTGGCTGGCAGAAAGAAACCGATGCAATCAGTATTTCGCAGTTTATGAAATTTACAGGCTATGGAAAAGATGCTGTGATTTCTGGTGCCGAAAAGCTAGTTTTGCTTGGTTTGGTAAGTCGAATTAGTCGTGATCATCAGCCTACACTCTATACATTGAGTGATCTTGCAGAGCGTGAAATTGCCGACTTGTCGGAAAAACCGACTACTGCCAACTTGTCGGAAAATACGACAGGGGTAGTCGGAAAAACCGACAGCAACTTGTCGGAAAATCCGACCCACAATAACAACTCAAAAACAACTAATACAAAAACAAATAAAGATAAGTGTGAAAAAGATAAATCTTCTTCTAAAAAACCAACTGCATTCGATGCAAAACCAGTTGAGTTACCAGTGAACATAAATCGTGATCTATGGATTCAATTTGTTGATATGCGCAACAGCATCAGAAAACCACTTACTGAAAACGCCGTAAATCTTTTGATTAAAAAATTGATTGGCTTTGGTGATCAGGCAAACCAGTCACTGGAAGCTTCAATCATTGGAAGTTATCAAAGTGTTTATCCACCTAAACAACAAACTCCAGTTCAAAACCAACAGCCAATGCAGCGCCGTCGCTTTGGCAACCAGGTAGATCCAAATCAAATGCGCACAGTGGGAGAGTCAAACTAATGAGCAGTATTCAATTATTCGAAAACGCTTTTGCTGTGAACTTTCCAGTTGAAGTGGCAGAACTGGTTTTAAACCGCATTGGTGATGTCTACGGCGCTGAGTTCACTAAAAAATACGCAGGTTATTCAGATGAAGAGCTTGTTCAGTTGGCATGCACTGTTTTGAGTGGCCTCACTCCAGCTGATATCACTCGCGGCATCTTGCGTATGAATTCTGAAGAGTGGTGTCCAAACCTTCCAAAATTCCGCAGCTGGTGTGAACAAGGTGGTGACTGGTGGACTGCAGATATGGCATGGGCCAAAGCATTGCAGTTTGAAAATGATAAAAAATCGGAAATTACGACACTTGCGAAGCGCAGTCTGGACGAAGTGCGCCATATCCTCAACGTAGAGGGGCAGAAAGCAGCGCATTACGCCTTTAATGCGATTTATCAGGACTACCTTGCACGGGCGAAGGAGAAAGGCTGTGTGCAGCAAATGTGGAAGAAAAAAGACAAGACCGAAAAGGCTAAGGCTCTAACTTATGACGAGCGTAATCGTAAAGGTGTGCCATGTCCGCCTGAATTGGCTGCAAAGGTGAAAGGTGCTTTTAAGCGTATGGGGGATGCAGCGTGAAATTAACATTTCATAAAGAAGATTTACTTCAAGCAATTACAGACCATGAAGGCAAGGTGCGCAAGAAACTTGTGACTGCACTGGAAAATGCCTTGATTGAGGAGGCTTTGATTCTAACTCGCGGAAATCAAACCCAGGCAGCCAGGATGCTTGGTATGAGTCGAGGATCTGTTCAGCAGAAATATATGGTACTTAGAAAAGCTGGAGTGAAGGCATGAATTTAATCGAAAAATTGGGGCTGGAAAAGTGTAAGGCGATTTTGGATGGGGCGCCTGAGTGGGCACAAGGTTTTTGTTTTGAGCTAAGTGTTTATGCAGCATCCAATAAAGGAGTCAAACTTGATATTACTTGCCTAGACGACCTCCGCACCGCTCTAGCCGATCACGACCGTATTGATACATGCACTGATATCAAAAACCACATTAGCCCGAATACAAAGGTGAGCGAGAGATGAGAGAACAATTCGAAGTTTTCTTCATGGCTCAGTCTTTCTACCTGCAACTGAAATATATCTATGGGGATCGCTTATTTGATTTTGACCAAGGGATTGGGTACCGCAACTTAACCGTGCAGATCGCATATGTGTGCTGGTGCAAAGATGATAAGGAGTTTGTGATTTGATTTCTGAATATTTGATTTTAAATGATGCTGAGTGCAGCAAGTGTCGAACACATGAAGATGTGGTTATGGATGAGGATGGGGACTTAATTTGCACAGACTGCCTTTTTGAAAGGTCATGTAAAGAAATGTTTTTCGATGAATACGACGAGGATGATGAATGAAAGTCCTCATCGGCATCGATACAGGAGTTAAAACCGGTTACGCCGTGGCAATGGACCATGGCACCGGTGGGGAGTTGCACCAGGTGGAGTGCTTAAGTATCACCAAGGCAATGCAGGCTGTCCAGAAGATAAAAGCAATTCATGGGAAAGATAATTTAAAGCTGTATATCGAAGATGCACGTAAGCGTACTTGGTTTACTGGCGGTAAAGAAAAAGCTCAAGGCGTGGGGTCAGTAAAGCGTGATGCGCAGATTTGGGAAGACTGGTGTATAGAGCAAGAGTTCAATTACATCATGGTCCACCCAAAAGCTAATGCTACTAAAACCAAAGCGGATCTATTTAAGAAGATCACTGGTTGGACTAGCCGCACGAATGAGCATGCACGTGATGCAGCAATGTTGGTTTTTAAAAGATTTTGGAAGGTTTAAGGAAAGAATATAAATGAGCACAATTGTAGAAGTAAAACCAACGGTTCGAATGATGCAGAATGAATTGGCGCAATGGGGTAAGTGGGCGCGTCATGCTTCATATAATCCAAGTGAATTGACTTATACATCACCAACATATGGTTTGATGCGTTTGAAAGAGGGGCAGAAGTCGTCTGGTATTCAGGTGATGCTAGATGATGATGCTTTAGTTGCTATTGATCACCTGGTGACGCAGTTGCGCTTTTCACGGCCAGATCTATACCAGTGGATTGAGTTCCACTATTTGAAAGGGATTCCTGTGGCTGTGCTTGCAAGTCAGACTAAATTAGCTAGATATAAAATTGATGGGTATTTGTTGGCAGCCGAAACATGGGTCGACTGCCAATTAATTTCATACTTGGCTAGGTTTTAGTTTCTCAAAATTTGTCAAAGCTTTGAGATTTAAGAATGTTGGGAAAGGAGTTCTCCATTGTGGGATGTATATAGATCCCCACTCTTGTTTCTCTGCGATTTCGTAGATACTGTCAATTAGGGAAAAATCTTTCCAATTCAGAATAAAACACACATTTTCTAGGAATGCTGGATTTTCAGCTCGAGCAAAAATTTTCGTTGGGTGCCTTTGATTATTAATATAAAGAGTTAAATGTGGCCACCACATCGAAAAAGTCCTTTTATCTTGTATTGTTTTAGAGGCAGATTTTAAATATAAAATTAAATCTGCCTCGCATAATTCATTGAAAGAAACAATTTCTTCATCATAATTCTGTTTCCAATTAGCTCTGAATAAATATAATTATCTTGGTCATTAATATAATAAAAATGAGTACTATCTACCGACACTGACTGTCTAGGATGATCATATATAAATGCTAAAAACTTTATTTTTTCAACATATCTTACTTTATAATTCTCATCAATCTGAATTAGCTCAAAATTTTTAATATCTGAATAATATCCTCGGCTGTAAGCATTAATGAAAACTTTTTTCCTTAATTCATAATTACTAGGAAAACTTCTAGAAGGATTTCCATGCACTACTTCAATTTCTTTATCTTTCTTTGAAAAAAACACAGTTAATATCTCTATTTCATATTTTAATTTAACAACTAATAAAAAATGGTTGAATCTTTGGACGCTGTTTTTGTGATTCAATCCAAAGTGAGTGCTTAGATTGAACACGCATTAACAAGTCTGCACTGATACCTAAAGCATCATGTAAACGTAAAGCTACATCTGCCGTTACAGGCGCTTTGCCATTAATAATTCTAGAAAGTAATGGACGTGTTATTTGAATGCGTTCAGCAAGTTCTGTAATTGTAATCGCTTGTCCTTCTTCTTTTAAACCATCTAACCATTCAGAAATTAACTCGCCTGCATGAGCTGGATTATTCATCATCATGTTCACCTCAATGATAGTCCTGATAGTCCACGATATACGCATTGCCATCTTTAAAAATAAAAGTCAGACGCCAATTAGCATTGACAGTAATTGCCCAGTGATCTTTTAATTTACCCTTCAAAGGATGAAGCTTCCACCCAGGGAAATTCATTTCATCAATGCTTTGCGCTTCATTCAAAGCAGTTAATTGTCTTTTTAACTTTGTTGAATGAACAGACTGAATACCTGCTGTAGAACTGGTTTTAAAAAATCGTTCCAGTCCTTTATGATTAAAATCTACAATCACAAAAAATCATCCTTTGTATAGTTTTAATATACAGTAACTCGTTCAGTAAAACTATACACAACACATAATATTTAGTTTGGGTAAATAGCCTAAGCATTATGAGAGATTGAGTAAACACACTCTCTATCTCCAAAACTAACTAACTAAATGCTCTCAACTCTCTCAACTCTACCCCAAAGCGTCGCACTTCGTGCTTTGGCTTTGGTGAACGGTTGAGAGAGTTTCGGCAATACTCACCCTAAGGGCGGTCATTTTAAAAAATAACCTATCCCCTAAGTATTGCCGATTTACCTGTATATATTTGGCTTCGGAGCCACGTATATCGGTCGTATCCGCACATAGCTTTGCTGACTATGCAGACAAGGACTCAAAGTCTTGCACTTCGCTCCACGCGCTCCCTGTCGTTACATTGCCTGTATCTCTGCGAGGGTTTCCCCAACTTACAACTTAACAAGTCCTATGTAACTACTCCCAACGCTCCGCCTATGTGAAGTTCCCCTGTAAGCGGTTTAGCCTTTCGACCATAGCTACAATACGCCAGTGACACTTATTCCTACCACACGTACTGCATGCCGACCGTAAAACGGACACGCAGAAGCGGGCAAAGCTCGATCTAGGATACTTATTTGACGATTTAAAACACGAATTAACGAAGACTTATCATTTTGAGGCTTGATATAAACACTGTTTATTGTGAAAATAGAATTCAGGTACAAGCCTTTTGGTGAAATCATAACGGTCGTCAAACCTTATGATCTTCGTTACTTGATGTTCTAGCATCAAATAACTGCGTACCGCTGAATTTACTGGAAAACCCCTCTAAGTTGCAAGACTTAGAGGGGTTTTTGTTTATAATTTTAAATTACAAGTTACTTATCCTTGTTTAAAGCAAATTTTCGCTTCTTAATTACAGTAATTGGCTTTTCTTGTGGAGCCATATTTTTCTGAATGGCTCCCTGCTTCATCTCTACTGGGACAGCACTATTTTCAGTAGTCTTTGGACTAGATTCTTTAGGCTTTGACTCTGTTGGCTTTTGCAGAGTTGCTTCCTTATTTTTAATTTTTATATAAATTTTATGAGCAACTGTATTGTGCTCCTTAATTTCCCTGTTCTTATCAGCCAATTTTTTATACTGTTCTTTAAAAGGTCTTATAAATTTTTTGATAGCTGATAAGAACACGGCTTCTTCAGGGTATATGTCCGCTAATGTCTTAGGTGTTTCCTTTTGCACGAAATTGATGAGATCGGCTGGAAATTTATTAAGAATCTCTGGAGTAGCAAAGCTTACAAAATCAGGTGGTGTTTCAAAAAGTATGCTGGCATTAAACGAATCCATTATTGATATAAAAGAACACTAAATCAAAGGCTTTGAAATGATTTTCAAGCTTTTTGGAGAAGTTGCAGCTTCTCCTAAAGCCTCGCCTGATTCGATGCCGTAATCGACAATTATTGCCTTCTATACCCACAGTGAAAAATTTACCAATCAACTGTTTGCATTCTTTAAAGGTCGTAACAAAGCTATCCCAATGGTCACTTGATATACATGTATAGCTTA
>NZ_VPEU01000058.1:0-9404 GCF_013416975.1 Acinetobacter sp. YH18001
CGCTGACGCACACCATCGCCCACCGGGTGGGTCGCTATCTGGAACGGCAAGGCCTGCTGGAACGGGATGTCGAAAACAGCTATCTGGCCTCGGATGCGGTGGATGACGACCCGATGACACCCCTGCTGGGGCACTCGATCACTTACCGTATCGCTGTCGGTTCACAGGCGGGGCGAAAGGGGTTCACTTTGCAAACTCTGCCGACCAGTGGTGATCCGTTCGGTGACGGGATTGGCAAGGTAGCCGGGTCCAGCCTGCACGCCGGCGTGGCGGCCAGGGCCGATGAACGCAAGAAGCTCGAACGGCTGTGCCGGTACATCAGCCGCCCGGCGGTATCCGAGAAGCGGCTGTCGTTAACACGAGGCGGCAACGTGCGCTACCAGCTCAAGACGCCGTACCGGGACGGCACCACGCACGTCATTTTCGAACCATTGGATTTCATTGCAAGGCTGGCCGCCCTGGTACCGAAGCCCAGAGTCAACCTAACCCGCTTCCACGGGGTGTTCGCACCCAACAGTCGGCACCGGGCGTTGGTCACGCCGGCAAAACGGGGCAGGGGCAACAAGGTCAGGGTGGCTGATGAACCGGCAACACCAGCACAACGGCGAGCGTCGATGACATGGGCGCAACGGCTCAAGCGTGTTTTCAATATCGACATCGAGACCTGCAGCGGCTGCGGCGGCGCCATGAAAGTCATCGCCTGCATTGAAGACCCTATAGTGATCAAGCAGATCCTTGATCACCTGAAGCACAAAGCCGAAACCAGCGGGACCAGGGCGTTACCCGAAAGCCGGGCGCCACCGGCTGAGCTGCTCCTGGGTCTGTTTGACTGACGAGCCTGAAGGCCAACGATACCAATCAAAATGCTGCGTTCACAGCGCCGCGGCAGGGATCCGCCGTGCTGGTTGTCGGAAAAGGAGCCGCTAGTGGGAAAGAGGAGGGTAAATTTTCAGCGTTGCTGGCTCCCCGTCAGCCGGATTGGGTTGCATCGCAGGGGTGTCGAAAGAGTCAACTGCGGTCCAAAGCTGTTGGACTTGGGTGAAAAGGGCGTTTATTCTTCCTATACGTCGATCGATTGAATGAAGGACATATACAATCATTTCTCCGACATTTGGTTATGGAGCGAAAAGTTTCAATATCTTATCAAAACCAGGCAATCAATGCGATTAAGTTTTATTACGAACGTGTTTTGGGTGGACAACGGAAAACATATTTCATCGAAAGACCAAAAAAAGAAAAAACACTTCCTGTTGTGATGAGTGAAGAAGAAACCATTCGGGTACTACGCGCTATTGAAAACGTGAAACACAAGGCTATTCTGATGACTATTTATTCGGCAGGTTTGCGCATTTCTGAATGTATAAACCTGAAAATAAAAGACATTGACTCCAAGCGCATGCAAATTCGTATAGAACAGTCAAAAGGAAAAAGAGATCGTTATACCATTTTATCTGAGAAAACATTAATTATTTTAAGAACATACTTTATGGAATATAAACCAAAAGATTATTTATTTGAAGGTCAAAAAGGTGGCGCATACTCAAGCCGAAGTATTCAAAACATTTTTAAAGCAGCTGTTTTAAAAGCAAAGATTCAAAAGGAAGTTACTGTACATACCTTACGACATAGCTTTGCAACGCATTTGCTTGAGAATGGTACGAGTTTACGTTATATTCAATCGTTGTTAGGTCATTCAAGCAGTAAAACAACTGAGGTTTATACACATATTACCACCAAGGGAATGGAACAATTAAAAAGTCCGATGGATTTGTTAGATATATAGAAAGGATTTGTATATTTGAGCAAAACTTAACAAAAAGCACTATGAATATAAATCCTTTTGAGAGAGTAGAAACGAACGGTAAACGGTTGAAAACGGATTTGTCACTGATAATGAAAGGTTTAGCAAAATAAGATATAGTGGATATATACGCCATTTGGCGTATAGCCACTTGTTATGTGCCATTTTTGAATGACAATGCGAATAGATACAGACAAACAAATGAATTTACTTAGTGATAAGAACGTTGCAATAATTGGTGGTGGACCCGTTGGACTGACTATGGCAAAATTATTACAGCAAAACGGCATAGACGTTTCAGTTTACGAAAGAGACAACGACCGAGAGGCAAGAATTTTTGGTGGAACCCTTGACCTACACAAAGGTTCAGGTCAGGAAGCAATGAAAAAAGCGGGATTGTTACAAACTTATTATGACTTAGCCTTACCAATGGGTGTAAATATTGCTGATGAAAAAGGCAATATTTTATCCACAAAAAATGTAAAGCCCGAAAATCGATTTGACAATCCTGAAATAAACAGAAATGACTTAAGGGCTATCTTGTTGAATAGTTTAGAAAACGACACGGTTATTTGGGATAGAAAACTTGTTATGCTTGAACCTGGTAAGAAGAAGTGGACACTAACTTTTGAGAATAAACCGAGTGAAACAGCAGATTTGGTTATTCTTGCCAATGGTGGAATGTCGAAAATAAGGAGCTTTGTTACCGACACGCAAGTTGAAGAAACCGGTACTTTCAACATCCAAGCTGATATTCTTCAACCGGAAATAAACTGTCCCGGATTTTTTCAGCTATGCAACGGCAACCGATTAATGGCGGGACATCAGGGCATTTTATTGTTTGCCAATCCCAATAATAATGGTGCATTGTATTTAGGAATTAGTTTTAAAACGCCCGATGAATGGAAAAATAAAATTCCCTTAGATTTTCAGGACAGAAACAGCGTTGCCGATTTTTTATTGAAAAGATTTTCCAAATGGAGTGAAGTTTACAAACAATTAATACGTTCGGTATCAACATTTCAATGCTTGCCCACAAGGAAATTTCCTTTGAACAATGATTGGAAAAGTAACCGTCCATTACCCATAACAATGATTGGCGATGCTGCTCATTTGATGTCGCCTTTTGCAGGACAGGGTGTAAATACGGGATTATTGGATGCTTTGATATTGTCTGAAAACCTTACAAACGGAGAATTTACAAGTATTGAAAATGCCATCGAAAACTACGAACAACAAATGTTTGTTTATGCAAAAGATACGCAGGACGAATCGACAGAAAACGAAACCGAAATGTTTAGTCCCAATTTTTCGTTTCAAAAATTATTGAATCTATAAACAGTAAGAAAAAACGGCTACTAACAAGCAGTTTTGCAATAGTGGGGCAGAAGTGCAAAATTGAACTTGTGTGCTTCTATCAACTTTTGTACATTAGCTGCCAGTTTAAGATGGGTGCATTTGAGTATGCCCAAAGGAGCCCGCAAGTATGCGCAGGACGAAGCCAGTAGCCGCGCCGATGGTGGCGCGGGTCTATCTGCGCGTCAGCACCGACGCGCAGGACTTGGAACGCCAAGAGGCGATCACTACGGCCGCGAAGGCCGCCGGCTACTACGTCGCCGGCATCTACCGTGAGAAGGCATCCGGCGCACGCGCCGACCGGCCTGAGCTGCTGCGCATGATCGGCGACCTACAGCCCGGCGAGGTGGTCATTGCCGAGAAGATCGACCGCATCAGCCGCCTACCTTTGCCCGAGGCCGAGCGCCTGGTGGCCTCGATACAGGCCAAAGGCGCACGCCTGGCCGTCCCTGGCGTGGTCGATCTATCCGACCTGGCGGCCGAGGCCCAGGGCGTCGCCAAGATCGTGCTGGAAGCCGTGCAGATCATGCTTTTTCGCCTGGCCTTGCAGATGGCCCGCGACGACTACGAGGACAGGCGCGAACGCCAGCGCCAAGGCATTGAGTTGGCCCGCCAGGCCGGGCGGTACAAGGGCCGCCGTGCTGATCCGAAGCGCCGCGCCCAAGTTGTCGCGCTGCGCAAGTCCGGCTACAGCATCAACAAGACCGCCGAGCTGGCCGGGTACAGTGCGGCCCAGGTGAAACGGATATGGGCCGAGGTCAGCCAGGCCGAAGCGAAGCAGCACGGCGCGTTCGTGGAGGACGCATTGACGGAAGCCGATGCCCTGGCCGCTGTCGGCCAGGATGAGCGCCAGGAGGAAAGGGCATGAAGAAGCCGAACCAAGACGACGAGCCGTTTTTCATCACCGAGGAGATTGCGGCCGAAATGATCGCCGGCGGCTATGAGTTCGAGCTGCCGCCCATTCCTTGCACCATCCGCCTACGCGACGTGCTGGAGCGCATGACCGATGCTGAGCTAGCATTGCAGCCGGGCGAGATCGCCGACCAAGAGCGTGAACGCTGCCGGCGCAAGCCGTGTTCAACCTCATGATCTGGTCATGGTATTTTTCATGGCACTGAGCCTGATAGTTCTTGCAAATTGTTGTCACTAAAGGGTTTTGTGTGCTTGTTTACAATCGAGTGGGAGTGACGGGCACTGGCTGGCAATGTCTAGCAACGGCAGGCATTTCGGCTGAGGGTAAAAGAACTTTCCGCTAAGCGATAGACTGTATGTAAACACAGTATTGCAAGGACGCGGAACATGCCTCATGTGGCGGCCAGGACGGCCAGCCGGGATCGGGATACTGGTCGTTACCAGAGCCACCGACCCGAGCAAACCCTTCTCTATCAGATCGTTGACGAGTATTACCCGGCATTCGCTGCGCTTATGGCAGAGCAGGGAAAGGAATTGCCGGGCTATGTGCAACGGGAATTTGAAGAATTTCTCCAATGCGGGCGGCTGGAGCATGGCTTTCTACGGGTTCGCTGCGAGTCTTGCCACGCCGAGCACCTGGTCGCTTTCAGCTGTAAGCGTCGCGGTTTCTGCCCGAGCTGTGGGGCGCGGCGGATGGCCGAAAGTGCCGCCTTGCTGGTTGATGAAGTACTGCCTGAACAACCCATGCGTCAGTGGGTGTTGAGCTTCCCGTTTCAGCTGCGTTTCCTGTTTGCCAGCCGGCCCGAGATCATGGGGTGGGTGCTGGGCATCGTTTACCGCGTCATTGCCACGCACCTGGTCAAGAAAGCGGGCCATACCCACCAAGTGGCCAAGACGGGCGCGGTCACCCTGATCCAGCGTTTTGGATCGGCGCTCAATCTGAATGTTCACTTCCACATGCTGTTTCTCGACGGTGTGTATGTCGAGCAATCCCACGGCTCAGCGCGTTTCCGCTGGGTCAAGGCGCCGACCAGCCCAGAGCTCACCCAGCTGACGCACACCATCGCCCACCGGGTGGGTCGCTATCTGGAACGGCAAGGCCTGCTGGAACGGGATGTCGAAAACAGCTATCTGGCCTCGGATGCGGTGGATGACGACCCGATGACACCCCTGCTGGGGCACTCGATCACTTACCGTATCGCTGTCGGTTCACAGGCGGGGCGAAAGGTGTTCACTTTGCAAACTCTGCCGACCAGTGGTGATCCGTTCGGTGACGGGATTGGCAAGGTAGCCGGGTCCAGCCTGCACGCCGGCGTGGCGGCCAGGGCCGATGAACGCAAGAAGCTCGAACGGCTGTGCCGGTACATCAGCCGCCCGGCGGTATCCGAGAAGCGGCTGTCGTTAACACGAGGCGGCAACGTGCGCTACCAGCTCAAGACGCCGTACCGGGACGGCACCACGCACGTCATTTTCGAACCATTGGATTTCATTGCAAGGCTGGCCGCCCTGGTACCGAAGCCCAGAGTCAACCTAACCCGCTTCCACGGGGTGTTCGCACCCAACAGTCGGCACCGGGCGTTGGTCACGCCGGCAAAACGGGGCAGGGGCAACAAGGTCAGGGTGGCTGATGAACCGGCAACACCAGCACAACGGCGAGCGTCGATGACATGGGCGCAACGGCTCAAGCGTGTTTTCAATATCGACATCGAGACCTGCAGCGGCTGCGGCGGCGCCATGAAAGTCATCGCCTGCATTGAAGACCCTATAGTGATCAAGCAGATCCTTGATCACCTGAAGCACAAAGCCGAAACCAGCGGGACCAGGGCGTTACCCGAAAGCCGGGCGCCACCGGCTGAGCTGCTCCTGGGTCTGTTTGACTGACGAGCCTGAAGGCCAACGATACCAATCAAAATGCTGCGTTCACAGCGCCGCGGCAGGGATCCGCCGTGCTGGTTGTCGGAAAAGGAGCCGCTAGTGGGAAAGAGGAGGGTAAATTTTCAGCGTTGCTGGCTCCCCGTCAGCCGGATTGGGTTGCATCGCAGGGGTGTCGAAAGAGTCAACTGCGGTCCAAAGCTGTTGGACTTGGGTGAAAAGGGCGTTTATTCTTCCTATACGTGAACCGCATCCTACGGAATGAGTAACCCTTGCCCTATTGTGAGTAGAACGTCGTATAATTCAAACGAAAGCAGTTAATAGGTATGAAATATCACAGCACAAAAGAGCGACAGGACATGTTTAGATGA
The DNA here is from genome assembly GCF_013416975.1 of Acinetobacter sp. YH18001. Lineage (NCBI taxonomy): Bacteria > Pseudomonadati > Pseudomonadota > Gammaproteobacteria > Moraxellales > Moraxellaceae > Acinetobacter > Acinetobacter sp. YH18001. Next base: position 6,313 of record NZ_VPEU01000058.1, read on the forward strand.
TGTTATTATAAAATAATAACATCATGGATGAATAAAAAATAATTTTCTATCTTTACAACTATGTTATACTTCTATGATAAGGCTATGATGGCAAAGCCTTGGTTTTCCTAATCAAATAGTCGCCGAGATGGCTTCAATGCGACAGTAGGTCTACTGTCTCACAATTAATTCATGTATCAGATTTTTGTTCCCTGATGGGAAGTGTTATCCATACGAAAAGAATATGGGTAAAGTGTTACACCTGTATATGACATTCAGAATGTCCTGTCGGGGGAACTGGTACCAATTTAATAAAAGAAAACAGTATAGAAATGACAATCGAAGATATGCAAACATTAGCCCTAGAGCATGGGCTGAGAATTTCGGAAGAGATGAGCGTCAATGAGATGGGCATCGACTTTAGAGTTGCCTTTGTAAAGGAAGTAAACGGTGAGAACTGGGTACTCCGTATACCTCGAAGAAGCGATATGCTTGAACAAATCGAAAATGAAAGTAGAATATTGGATTTAGCCAAAAGAAACCTGTCGATCAATGTCCCTGATTGGAAAATTGTATCGGAGCGCCTAATAGCCTACCCTTTACTGGAGGATGCGCCTGCTCTGACATTCGATGCGATAACACATGAGGTTTCTTGGAACATAGATCGCGATAGCATAGCTTATGTGGAGTCTCTGGCAAAATCATTGGCCGAATTACATCGTATTACAGCTGACGATGTGAGAAAGAGCAACTTGAAAATAATGACTCCAAGTGAATTGAGGACCGAAATAGCTGACCGTATCCACTTGGTGAAATCTGAGATAGGTATCAGCGAGCCGTTGGAAAACAGATACCGTAGATGGTTGGACAATGACCCTTTGTGGCCTGAATTCACTTGTTTCATCCATGGCGATCTCTATGCAGGGCATGTCTTAACCTCGAAGGAAGGTAAGACCTCTGGTATCATAGATTGGTCTACTGCGCATATGGGTGATCCTGCACTGGACTTTTCTGGTCACGTATCGGTTTTTGGAGAGGATAGCCTGAAGAGTTTGATAACGGAGTATGCTAAACAAGGCGGAACGATATGGGATAGGCTCTACGAACAATCTATAGAGAGGGCTGCTGCAGCTCCATTAGCATATGGCGCTTTTGCGGTAGAGTGCAACGACGATAATCATATCAATGCCGCCAGAGCAGCCTTAGGTATTGTTCAATAAAATGATGTGAGGATACTTTTTTAAATGCTAAAATAGGAGTTCGATTGGTGCCACTTAAGAGTATCATTGATTTCTATTTTAGCCAGTATCCTCCACTTTTAGGAGCTCCTCGAAACTCGATTTTATGATCATCTCTTAAGATTTTGAGCCACCGCTCTACTATCTTGACAGGAACTAATAGCTCGTTTACTAAAAATGGTGCACGCTTTCCTGGATTAGTTCTTATCTGATTAAATAGTAGATTTACTCCCTCACTTACTCCCTCATTAGATTCGAAAAGTAGCTTTGATGAGACAATAACTCGAAAACCGTGCTGGAAATTTTCAAAGACAGGGGGACGCAGACCATAGGATGCGAAGCCTTCTTGGATTCGTTTGATGCCTGACCCATATTTTTCAATAAAATGCGCTTCTTTGAACGTGGCAGATATCCTTTTATTGCGCGCCCATGGCGAGTAATCTTCACGAAGAAGCTGATCAATCGTTAAGTTATCAGCTAAACCACCTGGATTGAAAAACTCTATGGAATTGTAATACACCCTGATTATGGAATCGGCAAATTAATTTGGACTTGGGTGAAAAGGGCGTTTATTCTTCCTATACGTTGTCGGCAGCGGGCCAAAAAGGAATACGTCCATGCCCATCGAGGTGAAACCGGCTGTGAGCGCGGGTTCAAGCATATAGCCCGACAGGCGCGTATCCTTGCCGATCACGACACGATGGCGGTGGTCACCGCGACGAAAGACACGGCCAGCCGCCATGCCGACGCGCAAGGCGGTTTCCGCCGTCATCGCGCCTTCGTTGGCTTTGCCACGAATACCGTCTGTGCCGAAATATTTGCGCACCATAAGGTCGATTATCCTGTCGTCGGGTCGCCCTCAAAGGGGACATGCCTGCTGAACCGCGAATATAGAGAAATATCCCGAATGTGCAGTTAACGAATTCTTGCGGTTTCTTTCAGCGCCGCCAATACCGCCAGCCCGTCGCGCAAGGGGCGCGGCTCGTGTGTGCGGATGAAGTCAGCTCCACCTGCGGCGGCGGCAAGCTCTGCAGCGAGTGTCGCGGCCCCGACATCCCCCGGACCACGGCCTGTGAGCGCGCGCAGAAAGGATTTGCGCGAAACAGACAGAAGCACCGGCAAATCGAAGCGCAGCCGCAATTCATCGAACCGCGCCAGCACCGAGAGCGAGGTTTCGGGAGCAGCCCCCAGAAAAAACCCCATGCCGGGATCAAGGACAAGGCGGTTGCGTTTGATACCGGCACCCGTCAGCGCCGCGATGCGCGCGTCAAAGAACGCCGCAATGTGATCCATGATGTCGCCAGCGGGTGCCTCGCGCCGATCTGCCTGCCCGTCTTGCACCGAATGCATAACGACGAGTTTGGCAGATGATTTCGCCAATTGCGGATAGAACGCAGCGTCTGGAAAACCGCGAATATCATTGAGATAGGCCACACCACGCGACAAGGCATAGGCTTGCGTCGCGGGTTGATAACTGTCGAGCGAGACGGGAATGCCATCTGCCTTGAGCGCGTCCAGCACCGGCGCGATACGCGCGATTTCTGTGTCGGACGAAACAGGCGCGGCGTCGGGATTGCTGGATGCCGGACCGAGGTCGATCACATCTGCCCCCTCGGCCATCAGCTTACGCGCCTGCGCAATGGCTGCGTCTGGCGCCAGATACCGGCCTCCATCGGAGAAACTGTCCGAGGTTATGTTGACGATGCCGAAAATGATGAGCGATTTATTCATGGGGGCTTCTATAATAATCTCTGTACACGACAAAAATAGATAACTCATTGAAATAATGTCACAATAATTGTTTTCTAACGACGAATACTATGACACATCTCAATGAGTTATATCTTATCTTAAACAAATCTCTAAAATGGAACA
>NZ_VPEU01000059.1:0-10128 GCF_013416975.1 Acinetobacter sp. YH18001
TTTAATAAATTGATCGGAAAAGTAGATTTATAGGAATGCAGTGAAAGCATGATTTTATTCAGCTTTTGAAAGATTCCAAAAAGTTTTTTAACTAATAAAAATGATAAATTAGATTTATGTGACAGCAATCCGATGAACACAAAGATCACCACCCTGAAAAAACAGCACCATCTGCAGTAACAATTAAGCAAACAGTTACCAGCACCACTGCTACAGATAAAATGGCTGCAATGGATCAACACATGAAGGCGATGCAAGCCATGCATGAGAAGATGATGGCTGCAAAAACCCCACAAGAACGTCAGAAACTTATGGCTGAGCACATGAAACTCATGCAAGGAGGTATGAGTATGATGAAACAGATGGGCAGCCAAAGCATGAATGCAAATATGGCTGACCGTCAGCAGATGATGGAAAAACGTATGGACATGATGCAATCCATGATGCAGATGATGATGGACTGTATGCCTCCGTCAGCAACTAAATAGTTACCCATGAATTAGGGGAAAGCACCATGAATCACCAACACCAAGAAAATAATTCAGTACCTAACTTCTGGTCTACACGTTATGCCATTGGTCTAATCGTGCTGGGTGGTATCGCAGCTTATTTTCTATTAACGGAACATTTAGCCCACGTTATCGGTGCTTTGCCTTATTTATTCCTTTTAGCGTGTCCACTGATGCATATTTTTATGCATGGTGGTCATGGGCATAACCACTCGCAGCAAAAAAAATCCGATATATCTGATAACAAAAAATAGCTCTTATCAGGAGATCCATCATGAATCATGCGGAATCGGCTTATGGTTTATGGACGCTGGTTATCATTAACTCAGCAGTTTTTATCATGTTCGCTTTCAGTTTTTTTAGACCTTCCACTGCGCGCGATTGGCGTACATTTGGGGCCTTTTCGGCTTTTATCATTGCTCTATTTGTCGAAATGTATGGTTTTCCTTTAACCATTTACCTGTTATCTGGTTGGCTTCAAACTCGCTTCCCTCAACTTGACTTACTTTCTCATAATGCAGGTCACTTGTGGTCAACGCTATTAGGTGAAAAAGGTGATCCACATTTTGGCATTTTGCATATCGCCAGTTACGTTTTCTTGGGCTATGGATTTTACCTGTTATCAACGTCATGGCACGTGCTGTACAACGCGCAACGTCAGCATTCTTTAGCGATCACAGGCCCTTATGCACGCATACGTCACCCCCAATACGTGGCTTTTATCTTGATCTTGCTGGGGTTTTTATTGCAATGGCCAACTTTACTGACACTGATTATGTTTCCAATCTTACTCTTAATGTACAGCCGCTTGGCAATTAAGGAAGAGGCTGAAATGAGTAAACAGTTTGGCGCTGTCTATGACAGCTATGCTCAACAGACTCCGAGATTTATTCCAAAATTCGGCCATAAAACCACTTTTCCATAAGAGAATTATTTATGTCAGATCAAAAAAATCATAACCAGGACCATATGGCACAGGCTACAACAGACGTACTGAAAGACCCAGTCTGTGGTATGACCGTCACTGAAGAATCGAAATACCATGAGGAATTTAAGGGGAAAACTTACTTTTTTTGCAGTGATAAATGTCAATCAAAGTTTCATAGCAGCCCGGTGCAATATATCGCTAAACCCGCAACGACGACTGCCGATGCACATACACAGCATCATCAGACTACTCAATCCGTTAATGATGCAAGCACAACAGGCACGACCATCTATACTTGCCCAATGCATCCAGAAATTAGACAGGATCATCCTGGAAACTGTCCTAAATGCGGAATGACACTGGAACCACTCATTCCCGAGTTAGAGGAAGATGAGAATCCTGAGTTACGTGATTTCCGTCGACGCTTCTGGTGGACACTGCCACTCACCATAGTCGTGACTTTTTTGGCAATGTTTGGCCATCAACTGAACCTGTTCGACATGGCAGTTCAGAGCTGGATTGAATTAGTGTTGTCACTCCCGATTGTACTGTGGGCAGGTTGGCCATTTTTTTCCCGTGGTTGGCAATCGGTTGTGAATCGCAGTCCGAATATGTGGACCCTGATCGGTCTAGGTACAGGGGCTGCTTTTATTTATAGTGTGGTCGCAACCATTGCCCCCCAAATCTTCCCCGACTCATTTATTTCCATGGGTCGTGTCGCTGTTTACTTTGAAGCTTCAGCGGTCATCATTTCATTGACCCTACTGGGACAAATATTGGAGTTAAAAGCACGTTCGCAAACTTCTGCTGCAATTAAGTCACTCCTTGGGCTTGCTCCAAAAACAGCTCGCCGAATCCAGCCCGATGGAACTGAGAAAGATGTTCCTCTAACGCATGTACATGTAGGAGATTTACTCAGAATTCGCCCAGGTGAAAAAGTTCCTGTGGATGGTGTAGTCACTGAAGGAAGCAGTTCAGTAGATGAATCAATGCTGACAGGCGAACCTTTACCAATCACTAAACGCGTCGGCGACAAAGTCATTGGAGCTACCCTGAATACCAATGGTTCATTGATCATGCGTTCAGAGAAAATTGGTTCAAGCACCATGTTGTCCCAGATCGTACAGATGGTGGCGCAAGCTCAACGCTCGAGAGCACCCATGCAACGTATGGCTGATCAGGTAGCAGGTTGGTTCGTAATGGCTGTAGTGGCTATTGCCTTACTTACCTTCTTTGGATGGGGACTGTTCGGCCCAGAAGAGTCGAGCTGGGTTTATGCATTAATCAATGCTGTGGCAGTACTGATTATTGCCTGTCCTTGCGCACTGGGCTTGGCAACCCCAATGTCTATCATGGTTGCGACGGGTCAAGGTGCCACCCATGGTGTGCTATTCCGTGATGCGGCGGCCATTGAGAATCTGCGCAAGATTGACACACTGATAATCGATAAAACAGGTACGTTGACTGAAGGACGCCCTGCATTCGACCGTGTAGTAGCTGCAGCAGGGTTCGAGGAATCTGAAGTATTACGTCTGGCCGCTAGCCTGGATCAAGGCAGTGAACATCCGCTAGCTGATGCGATTGTAAATGCAGCACACGAACGTGGCCTGTCTCTTGAAACACCAGACAATTTTGAATCAGGCTCTGGGATCGGTGTTCGAGGTCAAGTGGGCGATCGTCAGTTAGCTTTGGGCAACACGGCACTGATGGAACAATTGGGTATCTCCGTACAATCTCTGATTCCGCAAGCCGAAGAGCTGCGTTCGGAAGGGGCAAGTGTCATGCATCTAGCCATCAATGGTGAATTGGCCGGCCTGCTTGCAGTATCTGATCCCATCAAAAAAAGTACTCCTGAAGCTCTTACCACCCTGAAGGAAGCTGGACTACGTATCGTAATGGCAACGGGAGATGGTCTCACCACTGCCCGTTCAGTCGGAGCACGTCTGGGAATCGATGAGATACATGGTGAAGTCAAACCCGCAGATAAACTCGAACTTGTCAGCAAATTGCAGAAGCAAGGTCGCATCGTGGCAATGGCCGGCGATGGAATCAATGATGCACCTGCACTAGCCAAGGCTGATGTCGGTATCGCTATGGGTACCGGGACTGATGTCGCAATGAATAGTGCTCAAGTTACCCTGGTCAAGGGAGATTTACGCGGTATCTCGGTTGCCCGTTCACTCTCGGAAGCTACTGTCAGCAACATGAAACAGAACCTCATGTTTGCTTTCCTTTACAATGCCTTGGGTATCCCAATAGCAGCTGGCGTACTCTACCCATTTACAGGTTGGTTGTTGTCACCCATGATTGCGGCCTTGGCCATGAGTTTTAGCTCCGCTTCAGTGATCACGAATGCCCTTCGCCTGCGACATAAAAAGCTATGATAGAGAGTCCTTTTCTTCCACCAGATGTATCAGGCCTGATTGCAGCACTTGCCATCGGCCTGCTCATTGGTTTAGAACGAGGATGGAATGATCGTGAACTGCCAGAAGGCAGCCGAGTAGCAGGCCTACGTACCTTCACATTGACAGGATTACTCGGAGGAGTGCTGGGTCATCTACAGCCAAACTTTGGGCCTTGGCCACTAGTCGCAGCCGTATTAGGGCTTTCCCTTTTACTTACGGTATCCTACGCGCGTACCGCAAAAATTTCCGGTAATTTAAGCGCTACCACGACGATCGCGATGCTGTTGACATTAGTTCTAGGTGCATATGCATCCCATGGTAATGTTACTTTAGCATTAACAGCGGCTGTCATCGTGGCTGTATTTTTGGATCTCAAGCCAACCTTACATGGTTGGTTACGCTTGATCGAACATCGTGAATTAACCGCATCTCTACAGTTACTGGTACTTTCTGTCGTTATATTACCTTACTTACCCAATACGGGTATGGGACCTTTTGCTGCATTAAATCCTTACCAGTTATGGTGGGCAGTGATCCTGATTGCCGGACTCTCTCTGGCAGGTCATTTTGCCATGCGGCTCACCGGTTCAGAAAGAGGCATACTCTGGACAGGTCTATTGGGTGGTTTGGCATCTTCTACAGCTGCAACTGTCGCACTGGCACGCTATACACGCCAGCACCCCGTCATGGTCAGTGCTGCTATTTCTGGAACATTGGCTGCCTGTGGCATCATGTTTTTTCGTATGGCTGTACTGATAGGCGTCATTGAACCCGCACTTCTAAGCACTTTTGGTGGTGCAATGATGATTGCGGGAATCCTTTTGCTGGGTATGGCACTGTGGAGACAACGCCAAATTACCAGCGCTGAAAACAACGATCGAACAATAGAAGCAATGGCTCCTTTTGATCTTGGGACAGCATTCAGCTTCGCTGCTTTCCTTTCTGTCATGGCAGTCTTGGTTCCGGCAGCAAAACAATGGTTGGGCACCAGCGGCATCTTCGTATTATCGACTATTTCTGGGCTAGCAGACGTAGATGCTATTTTAGTCTCACTTGCCCGCCTGCATAGTACTGAAGGCTTAACAACAAATGTGGCTGCTGTCGCGCTAGGGCTGGCCACACTGAGCAACATGTTAAGCAAAGCGACAATTGCATGGATGACAGGGGGGGCACAGTTTGGCCGAGCTATCATATTTGGCTACACAATTGCCATGATAGGTGCTGGCGTAGCTCTGGCTCTCAGTTTGAGCTTTATGTAAGGTCAACTCGGGTAAATGGAAGATGTTCAAAAAATGAGTTAAAATGATTCCCCTTGCATGGATTCACTTTGAAAAACAATGGTAAAAATGATTCGACCATTGAGGGATTCAGCCTGGATGGTCGCCCCAAGCATATCAAGAATAGATTTTGTTATGGCAAGCCCTAAGCCGGTTCCTTCTTCTGTTCTTTGTCTAGACGCATCTGTTCGATAAAAACGATCAAATAATCTGGATAGTTGTTCAGGAGAGAGTTCAGGGCCTTCATTTTCAATTGAAAATATTGTGTTATCTAAATTCTGTTGAAGTTTTATCTGTATTGTAGAATTCTTGTTTCCATATTTAACTGCATTAGACAATAGGTTGCTGAGTGCGCGACGTAACATAGCAGGATCACCTTTTACATTGCCAGATCCTGTTTGTTGAAGTGTCATATTTTTTTCGGCAGCTAGAGCGTCATAGAAATCAAATAAAGCGGTAACTTCTTTAATGAGGTCAATATTCTGTAAGTTCTGTAAATTTAAGTCATGTTCTGCTTTTGCCAAGAAAAGCATATCGGACACCATTCGAGCCAAACGTTCAAATTCTTCTAAATTAGAAAATAGTATTTCTTGATAAGTACCAATATCTCGGTTACGGGCGAGACATACTTGAGTTTGGGTCATTAAATTATTAATCGGTGTTCTAATTTCATGTGCTAAATCAGATGAAAAATCGGAAAGTTTTTCTAAAGCTGACTCTAGTCTGTCCAGCATAGCATTGAAGGCGATTGCCAATGATTTTAGTTCGGTTGGTGTATGCTCAACTTCTAAACGTTCTGAAAGATGTTGAGCAGAAATTCCTTGTGCGACCTTAGCCATTTTTTGCACTGGTCTTAAACCTCTCCAGGTTGCAAACCAACCTAAAAACATTAAACAAATTGTACCAGCCAAACCAATATACAAAAGTTGACGCTTAAAATCTTTTAGAAAATGTAGATGTTCTGATGTATCGATCCCAACAATAATTCGTACAGATTGTATTTCAGAATTTCTATTTATACCTGTAGTGTAGATCATGCCACGATAGATCTTATTTTGAACTTGCCATTTAATCCATGAATTATTTGCTGACTTGATTAAATTTTGAGTATTAATGATTGAGGATGCTGAACTAAATAAAATTTGGCCTGTCGGTCGTTCTATTTGGACCATAAGATCATGGTGTCCAACTAACGCATCTCTTAAATAAAGATTAAGTTCTGGAGAATTTTTAGGATGCTGTTGGAGAAGATTCTGAATAAGCTGGATTTTACCTTCTAATTGGGTACGGTCTTGAGTTTCAAAATGATGCATTACTAATTTATTTATGAACAAACCCATAATAATTAGAATGAAAATAGTAGATAATGAGAAAATGATACCGATCCGGAAACTGATCGCTCTGAATAAATTATTATTCATCCTCTACCTCTAGTACATACCCCATTCCTCGAATATTCTGAATTAATTTGGGAGTAAAGTTACTGTCAACTTTACTTCTTAATCGTTTAATAGCGACTTCAACGACATTCGTATCACTATCAAAATTCATATCCCAAATTTGAGAAGCAATCAGCGCTCTTGGTAAAATTTCACCTCGTCTACGCATAAAAAGTTCCATAAGCGCGAATTCTTTTGCCGTCAGATCAATGCGTTGACCCGCTCGCGTTACCCGACGTTTTCTCAAATCAAGTTCTAAATCAGCAATCTTAATAATATTACTATCTTCTCTTTGTTGCCCTCGTCTAAGGAGCGTTTTTATTCGAGCTAGAAGCTCTGCAAAAGCAAAAGGCTTAACTAAATAATCATCAGCGCCTAGCTCTAATCCTTTTACTCGATCTTCGATTTGATCTCGGGCGGTAAGAAAAAGAATGGGCATTGTTTTACCGCTGCTACGAATATCATTGATAATATTCCAACCATTTAGTCCAGGTAACATCACGTCTAAAATAATTAAGTCATACTCTTCAGAAAGAGCTTGATGTTTACCCGTTAACCCATCTGTAACCCAGTCGGTAATATAGCCAGCTTCGGATAAACCTTGCTTGAGATAATCACCAGTTTTTTGTTCATGTTGAATTTAATTTTATCTTTGATGATTATAGCAGATAGCCCTCTCCCCCTTGCGAAGCAGTGCTTCTCATCCCAAAGGGAGATGGAGTAATAGTATTTGATTTTGTATTTGCATAAATTTAATAATAGAGTTCCCTCTCCTGAGCAAGTTTTAAAGTACTGCTTTAAAACGAAGCGCAAGTGATGAGCATCCTCAGAATATATTCTGAGTGCGCAAGGGAGAGGTAATTCTAATTAAGTTAAAGCATCCCATGCCTTAAAAACATCTCCAAGCCACTCACCTTTTTGATATACATCAACCGTTCTTTTTCCACTTTAATCTGCTGTTTGATGGCTGCAGTATCTTCATCAATCTGCTTATACAGGTCAGCAATTTGAACTTTCCCTTTCGCCTTTTTCACAGCAATTCTAGTTTTCGATGACCAGACCAATCTATGGATCAAGGCATCAATCTGTTCTTGTAATTTCTCGCTCTGTGCATCCAAAGCGAGTTGATAAAACTTGAGTTGCTCTGCACTTAAACCTTTTTGTGAAACATCCTGATCTTGTTCAATCTGCAGTTGCATTCTCAGTAACGTAAACAGATCCTGCTCTGCATAAGCCTCATTGGCACGTTGTAATAATTCAGTTTTCTTGATTTTTTTGACATCATTCACTTCACGGTCAGGATGAATGGCCGCCGCAATTTTTAAATACACGGTTTTCAATGACTGCTCTGCCAGCATTGCAGCCTGCGCTTGTTTTTCCTGCTGGCGTTTTAATCTGGCTTGCTCACGTACGTGTTGAAAATGTTTACTATTCCATTCTTCAAATCTATCTGTGTCGGCCTGATCTATGTCATTTTGATCTTCGGAAAACCCTTCTGATGCATTGGTCTTTTTCTGATTTTTTCTGAGTTGGATATGTTCATTGAGCTGCTGATAGTAACTATCAATTTCATTGACCTTATGCGCTTCCTGCACCGACATTGCCTGTGAATCTTTTAAATAAGCCGCCAGGGATTGAATTTTTTCATCCAGTACGACGATCTCGGCCTTGGAAAATTCTGCCTCATGCAGATGCTGCCACAATTGTTCAAGCTGCTCAAACAAAACACCATGCAATTCATGATAGACCGGTATGAAATTTTGCTGTGTATATTGTCGAATCTCTTCTTCAGCCTGCTGCCACTGTGCCAGCTCAAGCTTCTGCTGTTCAATTCTATCAATCAGGCGATCCAGCTTTTTCTGCTGTGTCGAAAGCGCTGTGAATGGCTGAATGATGGTTTTTAAATTGAAAGACATGATATTCAAAATAAGCAGGACAGATTATTAAGTTTAACGGTTTTATGAGACAGGTGTATGCCAGTTATCGACACAAATATACACCTTATGCAAATAAATTTTGTTTAATATCAAACAATATAACAATAACTTAATTTGTCACTGTGCTGAAAGGAGATTCAGATGGCAACTCAGGCAGATTTAATCTTTAATCAGGAACTCGCTGCATGGGTACAAGCGCTAGGATCTGTGTTTGCAATTTTTGTCGCCATTAGTGTGCCCTTATATTTAAATCATTTGGCACAAAATCGTGATAATGCCTTACAAGACATGCAAAAACAAAAATTCTTTGTCACGATGCTGCCGACACTTTATCGTATTCGCCGTTATAGTGCTGACTTCATTGAACAAATGCAGTTACATCAGCAAAGTACTCAAAATATCTTACATACGCTAGAAACCGAATATCTGGAATTGATTCCGGTCTTTTCTAAAGAACTGCATATATTTGTACATAGTCAAATTTATGACCCAAACCTGAATCAATTGGCATTTGAACTGTTTCATTCCGAGGAAATTCTGCAACAACATTTATTACAGCCTAAAAACCAGAAACAGCTCAAGCATCAAGCTTTACTGACCCAACATAGCCAGTATATTCATGATGCGAGCCATCAGTTAATTAAACAGATTGAAAAGAGCCATCACCTACAACCTTAAATTGCCTTTTCAGGCCATCAATGTGTAGGCAAATGGCGCAAACAAAATGATTATTCAACAATGACACGACCATTTAATGGCTGTACCGGACGATTATTCGGATGCCCCATTAATTTGGAAAATTCAGCAATCTGTTTGGCTGAAGCCTGTTGGATCTCTTTTAAAATGAGCCAGCGCACACCCTCTGAACAAGGTGGGGTGGTCAGCGAGCCACTAAAGCGATAATAATCCAGATTTTTAGGCAGCAACTGATTGACAGGCTGTGGTGTCTTTAACACGACTTTTTCACCCTGCTTTTTCGGCAAACGTTTCCACATCTGTTTTAGCATCTGGCTGTCCTGCCCCTGCTCAAACATCATGCCAACCACTGCCAGCTCACCATCAGCATTGGCATGGACAAAATGAATCTCTAAAGGATAACTTTTACCTTGAATCAGGTTCTCACTCGGACTATGCAAATGGAACTGTTTCAGTTCAAAACGCTCCCCATCCAGCTCCAGCTCACCACCTTCGGCAAAGTCCACCTGAATGGTATGACCTTTATTTTCAATGGCGTGAATCATGGTGTTATAACTAAATTTCAGCGGTTCCAGTTGTGCTTTTACCGTCCGCTCAATATTAATTGGTGACTGATTCGCACCATCACAGGCAGTATATTTCTGGCTTAAATTCGACCATTGTTCAGGCTGCATATAGCCCCAATTGGCATCTGCATAGCCTGCCGTACTCAAACCAAGCACTGTTAAAAATGTGAATATTTTTTTCACAATAATTTTCCCTCTTAGAACCGTAATCAATAATTTTTCATTTAGAAAACAAATTTTTAGGCTTATGACTGCCTCATTTTTCAGAGCACAAACTACAGATTTTTAATTAATTTTGGTGAATTACTTACAAATTTCCAAACACTTAAGCCTATGAAAAGATAGAGTATTTATAAATTATTATTTAAATT
>NZ_VPEU01000005.1:0-115254 GCF_013416975.1 Acinetobacter sp. YH18001
CTTGAACCACATCCGGACAGTTATGGCAGCTGAGTGATACAAATACATCAAAATCAGATTTGATTCCTAAGCCTTTAATCGACTCTAAAACTTCAGCAGATACTTTCGGTGCATAACCAGAGCTTTGCAGTAAAGCCAGAATCAGTGAGGTGAATTCATGCCCCATTGGCAGACCTGCGAAGTAGACCCGTGGCTCTTCACCTGCTTTGGCAATACCGAAACTTGGTGCACGTTGGTTCTGGCCATCAAAACGTGCAGTGACTAAATCAGATAATGCAGCCACTTCCTCAACCAGTTCTTTGATTTTTGCAGATTTGTCGGAATCATTTAAAGTCGCAACCAGTTCAATCGGGCTTTCTAGACGTTCGAGTAGTGTTTTTAATTGAGCTGAAGTATTTTGGTCTAACATGGCTAACGTCTCCAAAGGAATAAATATTTATTTGATAAAGCGATATTAGTGCATAAATCAAAATAGGTAAAACAGTTTGTTTTTATAGTATCGATCGGAATTACTGATTTATTGAAAAATGCATCATTAATTTCAGATTTTTATATGGCGTTAGAATAAGAATTTTCAAGTAATTTAACTTGATATTTGCTTAATTCAGTTAGTATTAGGCATCTATAACAGGAGGGCTGAATCATGGAATTACAGCGCGGAATTTATCAGCATTATAAAGGGCAGCTTTATCAGGTATTACATGTCGCCACGCACAGTGAAACTGAAGAAAAGCTGGTGGTTTATCAATGTCTCTATGGGGATTATTCGATTTGGGTGCGCCCTTTAACAATGTTCACTGAAACCATTACCACCAACGATGATCGTGAAGTGGAACGCTTTAAATTAATTCAGGCGCTTTAAGCTAAAAGGCTCAGGGAGGGGCTATGCTAAATCCAGATGAATTTGAAAAATTCATGCATGAATTATATGAAAAATTTCATATGCATGATCTCAAGCAGACAGATCGACTGCAACGATATCGCAATATAGAACCAGAATCAGGTCGATTTTTATCCATGTTGATTTGTGCCCAGCAAGCCAAAGATATTTTGGAAATTGGTACATCCACAGGCTATTCGACTTTATGGCTAGCTGAAGCTGCTCAGCATACCCAAGCAGTGATAACCACACTGGAAATAGATAAAGCACGTGTCACTCAAGCGAAACACTATGCAAATACGTTGGGTTTTGAGCATCTTATTGATTTTAAAGTGATGGATGCGCAGCAATATCTAGAAGCTTCACAGCAACAGTTTGATTTTATTTTACTGGATGCAGAGCGCGATGCCTATCTAGGCTATTGGAAGCATTTGGCTCGATTACTCAAGCCAAAATGTGGGATGCTTGTGGTGGATAATGTCATTTCACATGCAGCAGAAGTGGAAGAGTTTATTCATCTGATTCAGCAAGATCAGCGTTTTATCATCAGCACTGTACCGATCGGTGCGGGTCTGCTGATGGTCGGATATCGTGAATCGCATTAGTTTTAATCCATACAGACTTTATTGAAATGTAAATTATATTCAAGATATTTATGTACGAAAGCAGCTTTATCTTCACGTCTGAGCAGGTTGTCATAAATAAATTCGGGTACAGGATGATAGAGTTCCGTATGGCCATTACTATAAACGATTTTCAGGTGGCGGCTTGAGGGATTATATTTCCATGAAATCACTGTAAGCAGTTTTTGCATATGCGTTCCTCCACTGAATATTTATTTTCTTATCATTTGAACTTATGCCATGCCGTGCTGTAGATGTATAGCTATATTGTAAGAATGGGCAGAGGATTGTAAGAAAATAGCTGCAGCGAGAAATTAAAACTTATTCAGCGCAGTTTGATAGATCGCAAAGAAATAGACGATTCAAGCAATTTCGGGATAAATACACACACTCAATCTGCGTGTAAACATTACTTCTAAAATAAATAAATCAAATCAAAAGTTATAAAAAACCACGCTAAAGAGCGTGGTTTTTTTGAGTCAGTTTAATCTAATTAAAATTAGATTTTACCCACTAGGTCGATTGAAGGAGCAAGAGTTGCATCGCCTTCTTTCCATTTAGCTGGGCAAACTTCGCCTGGGTGAGCATGTACATACTGAGCTGCTTTAACTTTACGAAGAAGTTCTTGAGCATCACGACCGATACCACCGGCGTTGATTTCAACGATTTGGATTTTACCTTCTGGATCGATGACGAAAGTACCACGATCAGCAAGGCCGTCAGCTTCGATTAATACGTCAAAGTTTTTAGCAAGCGTCCAGTTTGCATCACCAACCATTACATACTGGATTTTTTTGATTTCTTCTGAAGAATCGTGCCAAGCTTTGTGTGTGAAATGTGTGTCAGTAGAAACTGAGTAGATTTCAACGCCTAATTTTTGGAATTCAGCGTAGTTGTCAGCAAGGTCACCCAGTTCAGTTGGGCAAACGAAAGTGAAGTCAGCTGGGTAGAAGAATACTACAGACCATTTGCCTTTAAGGTCAGCTTCAGTTACTTCAATAAATTGGCCATTTTGGAATGCAGTTGCTTTAAATGGTTTAACTTCAGTATTAATTAAGCTCATCATTGTCTCCATGATTGAGGTTTGTTTTGAATTTCAATTAGCTTATAGAAATTTACTTTATTGGTGAAATGGTATTTTTACATTACAAAAATCGGAAAAACCGAATCATGTAAAAATTCTCCATTTTCACAAAATAGCTTTGTTCATTGAGCAGCATCAAGATGATGGCTTCATGACAAAATTATCTCTTTTTCCTCGTGCTAACAAACATGATGCTGAAACTGAAAAATTCAAGGGCAAATCAGGAAAAAATCCTGTTTTCCTCAAAATACTCTCGATATCAATTTAAAAATTAGGTTTATGCTTAAACTTAATCATGTGGACAGGTGAGAGTAGCGGGGTAATTTGCTCGATTTACTACGCCGAATTAAGGGAAATGAGACGAGTAAAGCCAATTTGTCCGGCACTTAACAGAACTACGACTATCTGAAAGCTAATGAACCAAGTAAAATAAACTTTTCCGGTTTTTTGATGTGGGTGTTTTCTCTGTGCAGAGTCATTTAAATGTAGATCAATGGATAATGGCGCGTGACCGTCACCGTTTAAATCGACTGAAGAAGGGGAAAGATGCCAATGCCAAGCAGTATCAGGAACTATTTGAAAAATCCAATCTGAAAGTGCGGCAGCGGCTGGAACGTCTTCCAGACATCAAGCTGAATCAAGATTTGCCCGTTACCCAATACGCTGACAAGCTGATAGCCGCGATTCAAAAGCATCAGGTCATTATTGTGGCTGGCGAAACCGGTTCTGGTAAAACCACACAATTACCGCAAATTGCCATGCTGGCTGGACGCGGCCTGACTGGTCTGATTGGACATACCCAGCCACGCCGACTGGCGGCTCGAAGCGTATCACAGCGTATTGCTGAAGAAGTTGGCGAAAAACTCGGGGAATCAATTTCCTTTAAAGTGCGTTTTACTGAACAGGGTTCCCAAGATTCAATTGTACGCTTGATGACTGACGGTATTCTGCTTGCCGAACTGACGCATGACCGCTACCTAAGCAAATATGACACCATTATTATTGATGAAGCACATGAACGTTCGCTGAATATCGACTTCATTATGGGCTATCTGAAGCAGTTACTGCCGCGTCGTCCAGACCTGAAAGTCATCATTACGTCTGCCACACTGGATGTAAACCGTTTTAGTAATTACTTTAATGGTGCACCCATTTTTGAAGTAGAAGGCCGTAGTTTCCCGGTTGAACTGCGTTATCGCCCGATCTCGGAAATGAGCATTGGCGGCAGCGATGATGATGAATTTGATGACTTCGAAGAAAACTTGCCGCGTGCTGTGGTTAAAGCGGTAGAAGAATGTTTTCAGGATGCACAAGAAAAAGGCCATCCCGAACATGCCGATATCCTGATTTTTGCCAGTACAGAACAGGAAATTCGCGAGCTACAGGAAACCCTGATCAAGCATGGACCACGGCATACTGAAGTCTTAACCTTATTTGCCCGTTTAGCCTTGGCAGAGCAGCAAAAAATCTTTAATCCTTCCGGTGGTGGGCGACGTATTATTATTGCCACCAACGTCGCGGAAACAGCGTTGACTGTACCGAATATTCGTTATGTAATTGATAGTGGTTTTGCGCGTATTTCACGTTATAACTATCGTTCACGGGTGCAGCGCCTGCCGATTGAAGCCGTTTCTCAGGCTGCAGCCAATCAGCGTAAAGGTCGTTGTGGTCGTATTGCGCCCGGTGTTTGTATCCGCCTGTATTCAGAAGACGACTTTCTGAGCCGTCCGGAATTTACTGAACCTGAAATCAAGCGTACCAATCTGGCATCGGTGATTTTGCAGATGCAGAGTCTGGGTTTAGGCTCGCTGGAGGACTTTGATTTTATCGAACCACCGGATCACCGTCTGGTGAATGATGGCCGTAAGTTGCTGATTGAGTTGGGGGCAATGGCCGAGAAAAATTCTCCTAAAACTGAAGATGATCAAGCAAATCCCTCTAAATCTCCCTTTGAGAAAGGGAGACTTCAAAGCAGTGGATTAACCAAAATCGGTCAGCAAATGGCAAAAATGCCGATTGACCCACGTCTGGCCCGTATGATTTTGGGTGGCGCACATTTTGGTGTTTTAAACGAAGTCTTGATTATTGTTGCGGCGCTCGCGGTGCAAGATCCGCGTGAACGTCCTGCAGACAAACAAATGCAGGCCGACCAGAAACATGCCTTGTTCCGTGAAGCTGATTCTGACTTTTTGTTCTATATAAAACTCTGGGAAACATTGCACGGCAATCGCGAAAGTATGAGTGAGAATAAACGCCGTACATTTGCGCGGAATCATTTCTTGAGCTGGCTGCGTTTACGTGAATGGAAAAAAACCCATGAACAACTGGTGGACTTGGCTCAAGGTCTAAAACTGTCATTTAATGACAAAGCTGCCAGTTATGAAAATCTGCATCGTGCATTACTCACCGGCTTATTGTCGTTTATTGCCAACAAGACCGATGAGCGTAATGTCTTTATGGCAGTGCGTCAGCAAAAAGCACGGATTTTCCCGGCATCGACTTTGCATAAGAGCAATACGCCGTGGGTCATGGCTTTTGAGATGGTGGAAACCTCGCAAGTGTATTTACGCACTCTGGCCAAGATTGAACCGGAATGGATACTGCTAGCCGCCCGCGATCTGCTCAAGCATCATTATTTTGAACCGCACTGGTCGAAAAAAGCCGGGGTAGTGAACGCTTATGACCAGATTTCATTATTTGGTCTGATCATTGAGCCAAAAAGAGCAATCAATTATGAAAAAGTCGATCAGGCGGCTGCGCATGAAATTTTCTTACGCGATGCTTTAACTACGGGTCATCTCGGTATTAGTCCGCCATTTTTAAAGCATAACTTGCTTAAACTGGAAGAAGTCGAACGGGTTGAGGATAAATTGCGTCGTCGTGATCTGGTGGTAGACGAAGAAACCATTTACCAGTTCTATGCATCTAAAGTGCCAGCTGAAGTGGCCAGCCGCCGTACTTTTGAAGATTGGCGAGCTACGGTTGAGCCTCAGCAGCCACGTTATTTATTTGTTGATGATGATGCATTATGGCTGAATGACCGTCCAACCACACAGCAATTTCCTGACTATTTACGTAATGGTGAACTTCGTCTGGCAGCGACCTATCGCTTTGACCCGAGTCATGATGAAGATGGCGCGACAGTTAAAATTCCACTGCAAGCCTTGGCTCAGGTAGATGAATCAATCTGGTCCTGGGGAATTCCAGGCTGGCGTCTGGACCTGATTGAAGCATTGCTAAAAGGCTTGCCGAAGGACAAGCGCCGTAATCTGGTGCCAATTCCAGATACTGCACGAAAACTCATGGCAAAAGTCGATGTACAGGATCTGCAGAAACATATCTTTGGTTTCCTGGCGTTCCAGTTACGTGGCGATCAAATCACTGAGAAAGATTTCAGCTTTGACCGGGTCGAACAGTATCTGTTGCCGTTTATTAAAGTCACTGATGAAAAAGGTCGTGTCATTGAACAGGGTCGTGATTTGTCAGAGCTGAAAGCACGTTGCCGGGCTGAAACCCATAGTCCGGTCAAGCAGCTGAAAGGTGAATTTAAAACCTTCCCGGAAAGTTTTGTGTTTGAAGCCTCACAAAAAGTCACGGGTGTCGTGGTCAAGCAGTATCAGGCGCTGGTGCCGACCAAAGCCTTTGCTGCACTGGAGCAAAAAGATGAGTCGGGCGTGGTGATTCAGACCTTTAACGATCAGGTGGAAGCGATCAAAAAACATCGTGAAGGGGTGATCCGACTGGTGCATATGCAACTGGGAGACCTGATTCGCCAGTTAAAAAAACAAATCTCCAAACCTTTGGCACTGGCTTATTCGCCACTCGGTGATAAGGCCCAACTAGAACAAATGTTAGTTTATGCCACACTGCAAGTGTCTATGAATGAGCTACCTGTCAATGCGCAAGAGTTCCAAAAACTGGTTGAAGATGTAAAAAAATCTTTCTTAAGTCATGGGCAAGTTACCCTGAAAGAGATCACAGATATTTATATCCAGTGGCAGGAAATCCGCCGAAAATTATTGGTTTTAGACCATTCTGTGTTTGAGAAAAATATCAATGATATTGAAGATCAACTTGATTTAATGAGTCTTTCTGACTTTGTATATCGTAAACCATCCGATGTATGGATCGAATTTCCACGTTATTTGAAAGCCTTGATCTTGCGTTTAGACCGCTTGCCCAATAATCTACAAAGGGACAATTCCGCCATTGACCAAATTGATCAATGGATGGAAAAATTGTTCAAGTTTAAAGATGACCCTCGTCTGAAAGAATTGTACTTCATGGTCGAGGAGTTAAGAATCTCATTGTTTTCACAACCGATGAAAACAAAAGCACCCGTGTCTCCAACTCGCTTGCAAAAAGTATGGGATCGTCTTGGAATCAGTTAAGATATAGGTAATTCAGAGAAGGAGTTTTACATGGGCATCCGCATTACGGGTACTGGCTTGTTCCATCCGGAAAATGTCATCACCAATGAAGAATTAGTTGAAAGTTTAAATGCTTATGTGGAACTGTTTAATCACGAAAATGCGGACAAAATCGCTGCAGGCGAAATTGAAGCGCGTCGTGGTTCTAGTGCAGAATTTATTGAAAAGGCATCTGGTGTCCAACGCCGTTATGTTGCGGAAAAAAGCGGTATTCTAGATCCGAAACGTTTACGTCCGAATTTACCTGAACGTGCAGATGATGAAATTTCACTGCAAGCAGAATGGGGTGTAATCGCAGCCAAGCAGGCGATGGAAAATGCAGGCGTAACTGCTGAAGATATTGATATCGTGATTTTGTCATGCTCGAATTTGCAACGTGCTTATCCTGCCGTTGCCATCGAGATTCAAACCGCTTTAGGAATTAAAGGCTATGCCTATGACATGAATGTGGCCTGCTCGGCAGCAACATTTGGTCTGAAACAGGCCTATGATGCGATTAAGGCTGGTGCGCGTCGTGTGTTATTGGTTAATGTGGAAATTACCTCTGCACATACCGATTTTCGTTCACGTGACTGTCACTTTATTTTTGGTGATGTGGCAACCGCTTCAATTATTGAAAACACTGAAAGCAAAACCGGTTTTGAAATTCTGGATTCCGAGTTGTTCACCCAGTTTTCGAATAACATCCGCAATAACTTTGGTTTCTTGAATACCTCTGAAAATGCCGACATTGATGACAAGCGTTTCCGTCAGGATGGCCGTAAGGTCTTTAAAGAAGTCTGCCCACTGGTTGCGAAAATGATTACAGCGCAACTGGAGAAGAATCAGATTGCACCGACTGGCGTGAAACGCTTCTGGCTCCATCAAGCCAATGCCAGTATGAATGAACTGATCCTGAAACTGGTGGTTGGCAAAGAAAATGCCAAACCTGGTCTGGTGCCGATGATTCTGAACGAGTTTGCCAATACTTCTTCTGCAGGCGTGATCATTGCATTACACCGCACTGCCCATGAAGTGGAAGATGGTGAATACGGCGTACTTTGTTCATTCGGTGCTGGTTATTCAGTGGGTTCGATTCTGGTTCAAAAACGTGTGGCATGATCCGCAATAAATAGAGAGTAGACAGATTGCAGGCCAAGCATGACGGGCAGTGGATCAGGCGTTTAAGTGCCTTCTCCAAGTTATATTTTACCCCGACATTTTTAGGGGCTGAGTATATGGATGCCAGTCGACCTGCAATGTATGTCGGTAATCATTCCATGTATGGCATCTTTGATGCGCCGATGCTGATTGATTACCTCTACAACGAACATAAGGTGGCTGTGGTCAGTATTGCAGATCATAGCCATTTTTATGTGCCGCTGTGGCGTGAAGCCGTGAAAAAGTTTGGTGCCATTGATGGAACACAAGCCTATGTGCGTGCTGCAATGCAGCAAGGCTATTCCATTCTGGTCTTTCCGGGTGGCGGTCGTGAAGTGCTCAAACGTCAGGGTGAGCAGTATCAGCTGATCTGGAAGCAGCGTTACGGCTTTTTAAAGCTGGCGCAAGAATTCAACTATGATCTTGTCCCTTTTGCCGCTCTCGGTGCGGATGAGGTCTATGAGATTGGCTTTAATGCCAATAAGATTATCCAGCATAAGTATTTTCAAACACTACTTAAAATACCACAACTCAATAAATTACTACGTCAGGGCGATGTGATTCCTTCTCTGCCCAAACACCTGTTGCCAAAACGCTTGCCCTTTTATTTTCAGTTTATGCCACGACTATCGATTGCTCAGGTGCAGACGCAAGAAGAGCTGGTTGAGTTTCGGCATAGCTTGCAACAGCATATTTATACGGGGTTGGCAGCGCTCACTGTGCAGCGTCAGCAAGACCAGCAGGCAACCGAATCCTCGTTGTAAATCCAAGTTGTGACATATTGAGATGCGCTATATTTAGAAGTCATCCTGCAGTGCTGTTTTATTGTGCGAGTACTGCCATAATGTATGGTCAAATAGTCACTGATCGATGATCGAGGGCTCAACATGATTCAATATAAAAATAAAATAAATAGGTGCGTATATGGAACAGGGTGGTTGGGTAGCGCCGTTAAAATTGCTGGCACAACAATGTTTGCGGATTTCTCCGGAGTTGAACCAGCTTTATCTGGATCAGATGGCGATGATTGGTCATCTGACTGCACAAAATCTATTAAAAATTCAGCAGGGTCAGTACCGGATTGAATTGCTGGATGGGTTGTTCTATATCCAGTTTTATACTGCATATGCACTGGACTCCGGAACTGTACCCGTTTTGGTCGAGAGTCATTTTTATTTTCAGCAATACAAAGCAGAAGCGCTAGAGGAATTTTTTTTACAGGATATTTATTTCCTGACTGGGGACTTGAAACCGCAGCATTCGCTGTATTTACGTGACAAAGCCAAGCAATTACGCAAACTGATTCTGAACCAGGTCTATGAGGCGGTAAATGGCCCAGCACGGGTATTGGCATTCCTGCAACAGATGTCGGTGGTTCAGGCTGAGATTATTGATCATCATTTAATAGAGGCCGGGTTGTATACAACACCAGTCATGCAAAACGTTGTTCTGGACGAACAGGATATTCCCCCGAAAATTCTTGAAAGCTTGCAACAGGCTTTTTCTTTGGCATTTCTACAACAGGATGAGTTCCTGTCCATCCAGTCCTTAATGGACACTCTGGATGAATTCTGTTTTAGTGCCGCACAGTTTTTGCATCCGGCGACGTTTCGGATTATGTCCTTGTCTTTTGAAGAGCGTTTTAATTTACATGAACTGAATGATCACAGCGATGATATTCAGCTGTTGTATCGACATGCCGAGGAGCAAAGCCACCTGCTCGGTTTTGTCCGTTTGATGAATCGTGAGGTCTGGCATCGCGATGACTTATTAGCCAAACGAAATTTTCTGGAAAATCATCCCTATTTATGGCAAAAAAAGGTGGCCCGATTACCACTATTTGACTGTCATCGTGCAGTGAACTGGATTTTCAGGCAACCAGTCGAAGTAGTGGACTGGATCAGTGGCAATATTCAGCACAGCAGCGTGCGGGTGGCAGTGACGGCCT
The DNA here is from genome assembly GCF_013416975.1 of Acinetobacter sp. YH18001. Lineage (NCBI taxonomy): Bacteria > Pseudomonadati > Pseudomonadota > Gammaproteobacteria > Moraxellales > Moraxellaceae > Acinetobacter > Acinetobacter sp. YH18001. Next base: position 10,106 of record NZ_VPEU01000005.1, read on the forward strand.
TAAGTTTTGTAGACAGCCATCATATTCATCCGCAGATTATTCTGGCGACCTTGCAATATTTTCAATATGTTTCGGCGCGACTGTTTATTCATAGCATGCATGAATATGCAATCCAGCATGACTGGTTTCAACATCAGCATAATCAGGCGGTGGTCTTAAAAGGCACACGTCAATCGATGGATGATCAGCGGATTGCCATCACTCCCTCGATTCTGTATCTGGACGAATGGATAGAATTGCTGCGTAACGTGGTCAAAATGGATGATCAGATCACCAAGAAAGTCTATTTGCAACTAAGCCGGGTGATGCAGGCATATATGCAGCATCTATATAAAATTACCGCGCATCTTCCAGAAGAAGTCTTGGCTTATATTCAGCCTCAAAGCCAGCAGAATCGGGATTTCTATCATGTGTTGCAGCGCTATCGGATTCCTTTTGTCGAATTTAGACAGCTGTTTTATTTACACAGTGGACATGTGCGTGAGTCTGTATTTGACAGTTATGTGCGTGACTATCTGGTGGAATATTTTTCCAGTCATAACGAGACTCCGAAAAACCTCAGCTGGAGTGGATTATTCGCTCAGGCCGTGATCTGGCATGATCAGATTCAGAAGCAGGAAATGATGGCCAAGCTGAAAAAAGAGTTTGCGCTCGTAACTTGGTCACCTTTGACGCAGGCCTCATTTTTATTATATTTCAACTGGCGTTTTGAGGAGCTTAAAAATCTGGATCGTATTCTGGAAGAATCCAAGGTTTTCAGGAACTGTCTGGCGGCCAGTTATGCCCAGCAGATTATTGAAGGGCAATATGTGGCCTTTCGCATGTCGCATCCGGATGTGCGTTTACCTTTAATTCTGGGCTGTCGGATCGTCAATGGGCAAGTGATCTTCGATCAGCTGGAATATCCGAACAATCAAAAGGCAGAAGCTGAATATAGCAATATCGCGATGCATTTTATCAACTGGCTCAACTTGCAGGCTTAAGTGCAAGATTAAGTGGTTTTCCGCCATGACGCTTAACTTTTCTGCCAAAAATCGTTAGGCTATAGCCGTTCTTTCACGGTATTGCTCTTATGAAACAGGAAACTGCCCTTAAGTTACTCAAAGCAGGAGAAAATGTCTTTTTAACCGGTTCTGCGGGTGCAGGAAAAACCTATACGCTGAATCAATATATTAATTATTTAAAAGCGCGTAAAGTCGCCGTCGCGATTACGGCATCGACCGGTATTGCAGCCACGCATATGAATGGTATGACCATTCACACCTGGGCCGGCATCGGCATTAAAGACTTTTTGTCCGAAGATGACTTAAAGCGCATGAAAGAGCGTAAATACTTAAAAGAACATCTGGAAAATGCCCAAGTTCTGATTATTGATGAAATTTCCATGCTGCATGCCAAGCAGCTGAATCTGGTCAATCAGGTGCTGAAATATTTTAAGGACAGTGATGAAGCCTTTGGCGGTATTCAGGTGATTGTGGCCGGGGATTTTTTCCAGTTGCCGCCAGTCGGTAAGAATGACGAGCGTAACCGCGATAAATTCTGCTTTATGTCGGAAGCCTGGGTCGAAGCCAAGTTTCGAGTGTGTTATCTGACCGAGCAGCATCGTCAGGGCAATGATTATCTGAATGATATTCTGAATGCGATCCGTGCGCAGGCAATTAGCACTGAACACCGCACCGCATTACAGGGAACACGTCATCAAGAGATTGGCGATACCTATACGCGTCTGTATACCCATAATATGGATGTGGATAGTCTTAACTTTAAACATCTGAATGAAATTGACAATGATCCACGCCAGTTTGATGCCCAGTGTGATGGCAATGAAAAGCTGATTGAAACTTTAAAATCTTCCGTACGTGCACCAGAAGCCTTAACCTTGAAAAAGCATGCCAAAGTCATGTTTGTAAAAAATAACTTTGATATGGGCTATATCAACGGCAGTCTGGGTGAAGTGATCAGTTTTGAAGAAGACGATGAATATGGTGTGCTGCCCAAAGTAAAACTGACCGATGGCACGACCTTGGTGGTAGAGCCTGAAACCTGGTCGGTAGACAATGAAGCCGGTAAGACTATTGCCAGTTTCCAGCAAATTCCTTTACGCTTGGCCTGGGCGATTACCATTCATAAATCTCAAGGGATGACCTTGGAAGCAGCAGAAATTGATCTGAGTCATACTTTCGAGAAAGGTCAAGGTTATGTGGCGTTGTCACGGTTGAAAAGCTTAAATGGCTTACGTTTAAAAGGCTTTAATGAACAGGCTTTGGAACTTGACAGTTTAGCGATTAAAGCTGATCGCCGTTTTCAGGAACTTTCTGATGAAGCCGAAGCGAATTTTGAAAATGTCGATTTGACTGCGCAGCATAAAGCCTTTATCCGTCACTGCGGTGGCACATTGAATGAAGCAGAAATCCAGCGCAATGAAAAGAAAATTTCCAAGAGTGGCACGAAGCAGAGTTATGCCACTGCCACACTGGATGAAACCCGAGCACTGTTTGAAGAAGGCTATGAAGTTGCGGATATCGCGACTGAACGTGGTCTGACGCCAGCGACAATCATTAATCATCTAGGCCGTTTACACAAAGAGCAGGGACTGGATATTTCGGTGGCTCATCCGGGTGAGGAAGTGGTGGAGCAGGTGCGTAAAATTTATAAACGCTTAACCAAACGTCAAAGTGCTGAGCATTTTAATGATGATGGCTCGATTAAGTTGCGCCCGATTGTAGAACTTACCACGCCTAAAATGGCCTATGACCAAGTCCGTCTGGCACTATTATTTGTAGAGTAATCACCGAAATGATCCTTCAGAGCTTTTAAGATGCATAGTTTATTCGTATACGGCACGCTTCGTCCCCAGCAACCCAATGCCCATGTCATGGAGCGGATTGGGGGAAGCTGGACAGCCGCTTATATCCGTGGGCATTTGCAACAGCGTGGCTGGGGTGCTGAATTTGGTAGCCCGGGCATTCAGCTCAGTGATTCGGGCGAGACTGTTCAGGGTTATGTATTTATATCTGAGCATCTTCCCCAATATTGGGAAGAGCTGGATGCGTTTGAAGGTGATGAATATCAACGGATTCCGGTTAAAGTATATTTGGAAAACGGCGAGATGATAGAAAGTTTGGTTTATGCCTTAAAAGATTAGACCGGTATTTGTCATGCAGTGAATTTTAAATTTTTATCAGGTCACAGCTTGTTAAAGATCATTCTATTTTTTTGTATCGCTTTTATTTTAGCTTGGAAAGCTTATAACCAAGATGAATCTTCCGTTGATCTGATGATATATCCTGAGCAAGCTTGAAACACTGCTTTAAAGCTTGGTGCAAGGTAATCAATAGATGACCTGCATATTATAGGTCATGTGATGTATTTTTGAGAAATCTTTGCATACTGGTGATGCGTGCTGATGATTTGAATCTATTGCGTACCAATCAATAAGGATAAAATCCCGGCTGCAATCAGCGGCCCAACAGGTACGCCGCGTAACACCGCCACACCTGCTACAGTACCAATCAATAAGCCCGCGACAATATCCGGTTGATTCGACATCAGTTTCACACCGCGGCCACCGAGCCAAGCCACAAAAACACCAATGGCAATGGCCAGTAAAGATTTCCAGCTGAGAAATGACTTGAGAATACTTTCTCCGGCAATTTTGCCACTCGCAATCGGTGCCAATACCCCGATGGTTAAAATAATAATTCCAATATTCAAACCATGTTGTTGTACATAAGGCAACAGGTCGTGTAGCGGGGTAATTTTAAGAACAATCAGTACCGCTGCAGCGATGGTGACAGCACTATTGTGACTGAATATACCACAGGCCAGTAATACCAAAAGAACCATCAAATTTAAATCGAGTTGTGACATGGGCGGGAGAGGAAACATGGAAAATGCCACCATTGTAGAGCGTTTCAGCTGGTGATACGAAGAAAATAAGCGAAGCAATCAATTTAGGTGTGTTTCAGGATAGAATGCACAACTCTTCACGCGATACAGGTTTAAGCAGATGCTATTGGAAAAAATGTTGCAGTCACAAGGTTTCGGTTCCCGCAAGCATTGTCAGCAATTGATTAAAAATGGTGCTGTTTCTATCCAGAATGAAGTGATTGATCATCCTAAACATAAACTGGATTTGAATGATTTAGACTTCGAGGTCTATGGCAAGGCCCATCGCTATCGAGAGAAAGTCTATATCGCTTTAAACAAACCGCAGGACTATGAGTGTTCGCATCAGGCCACGCATCATTTTAGTGTGTTTGATCTGTTTGATGAGATGCTGCTGAATCGTGGCATTCAATGCGTGGGTCGTCTGGATCAGGACACCACCGGACTGTTATTGTTGACTGATGATGGCCAGTTTCTGCAAGCGTTAACACATCCGAAAAAACATGTGGCCAAAGTTTATCAAATGCAAACGGCAGATCCAGTCACTGATGCTCAGCTACAGCAACTGGAACAAGGCGTTGAGCTACGCAATGAAAAAGGTATTTTTGCAGCCACTGAAGTGATACGTCTGTCTGAAAGCCGTCTGCAAATGAGCATTCATCAAGGGGTATATCATCAGGTGAAACGCATGCTGGCAGCCGTCGGAAATAAAGTCGAGCAATTGCATCGTGCTCAAATTGGTGCTTTGGCTCTGCCTGAGCTGGCTGAAGGAGAATGGATCTATTTAAATGCAGAACAGGTGGCTTTGGCAAAATTCCGTTCAGAAGAATAATTGAGTTATTCTTCTCAAGTTTATTTGAACGATCAGATTTTATCTCAGGAAACAATGATAGGTCTGAAACTCATTATCCTTAATAAATCCCATAGATTCATACAATTCATGCGATTGGTAATTGTTCTTTTGGGTTTCCAGGCTAATTCTTAAGGCCTGTTCATGTTTGGCAAATAAAATTGCGGTATCAATCAGTTGTCTGGCTGCACCCTGACGCCGAAATATCGGGGTGATATAGACATCATCCAGAATATAATAGGTCGAGCAGGCCACCGAAGAAAAACCCAGATACAGGATAATAAAGCCGGTAAAAGTATCATCTTTGGTATTAATGAAAATGACGGTCTGTCCATCTTCAAAACGTTGTTTTAAAAATTGGTAGGAGAGTTCGGGGTTAGAGGAGGTGCCATAAAATTGTCGATATTCATCGAATAATATCGCAAGCTGATTCAGGTCTGCTGATTGAGCGCGTCGTACGAGCATTGCATCCTCCATGCTAATTTTTTATTCATTATCAGCATCAAGCATAGCGAAGTTTGTCAGTGGCCGGCTTTAGAAATTGTTCGGAAATGCAACAATGTTAAATTTTGTCGCTTTCACCTAAAATGGCATTCAGTTCTTCAAATAAATCCAGATGATCATCATCGAGCTGGATTTCCTGATCATCCAGAGAATTGAGTGTTGAATTTGGCAAGCTGCTTTGCCCATTCTGGATCTCATTTTGCTTCAGTTTGCGCAGTCGGATCAGTTGTTCCAGATTAATATTCTGGTTTTCAATCGAGAAGGGGATCGATTTGGTAATCACCACCTGTTTGAAAAAAAGACGCACGGCCTGAGCTGGCGTAATCCCCAATTGCTTAAATACCGCAAAGGCTTGTTTCTTCTCTTGCGAGTCCAAGCGAATTTGATAAACTTCAGTTTTTCTCATAATATTTTTAAAGCTTTAAATTACTTAACTTTTCGCCTTTATTCTAATCAATTACGTTTGAAATTCAATCTTAAAGCGACCGATTTTAGAAAATAATCTGTAATGACAAGCGATTTACAGTGTCAATTCAAGTCTGGAGCTGAAATTCATGCTTTTCTGCGTGATCGGATCGATGAATTGAATATGTTGGGCCAATAAGCTTAAAGGGGCAGAAAAATCATCTTCGGCTTTGTGCGCTATCCGTGGATAAAACGGATCATTCTGAATTGGAATACCGAGATGATTCAAGTGCACGCGTAATTGGTGCTGTTTGCCAGTGTGTGGTTTCAGTTCATATTTGGCCCATTCTTTATTATGTTCTAACAGCTGGATTGCCGTTTCGCTATTGGCTTCGCCGTTGACCACCTGCATGGTATAGAAGGGCTGACCTTTTTCCATTCTTAATCGTGTGATCAATGGAAATTCTAAATCAGCCTTGTATGCTGCAATCGCATGGTAGGTCTTCTGCACTTGCCGTGTGGCAAACATCTGTTGATACAGGCCACGAGATTCTACATGTTTTGAAATGAGAACCACGCCGGCCGTTTCACGGTCTAACCGGTGAATCGGTGTTAAATGTTCATTGCCTGTTTGTTTTTTGAGACGAACCAGCAAGGTTTCCTGTACATACTGACCGGTCGGACTCATGGTCAAAAAGTGCGGTTTATCGATCACCATGAAATGCTCATTTTCAAATAAAATCTGATGTTGAAAAGGAACATGCACTTCATGTGCCAAAAATCGATAATAAAAACAATGACTATTGGCCTGAAATGGACTTTCTGTGCTTAATTGATGGCCCTGCGCATCATAGACCAGACCTTTGGCGAAACGGGCTTGCCATTCATCTGCTGCGATATGCGCAAATTGCGTGCATAAATAAGCAAAAACTGTCGGGGGTGCATCTAGACTATCCTGCAAGAACACTTTACTGGCACTGACCCCATTTAACATGGGCGGATTAAACTCAACAGTCGGATGCATGGCAGGCAGATCAACCTCTCAGAAACAGAAATGGTGAAAAAATACAGTTTCTCACACAGGTGAATAGGCTTTTAAAGCGTGGCGATGCTATCATATTTATTCTTTTGCATCATGTCGTGAGTAATATGCCTTATTCATTTAATGTCACTTTAAATCATGAAGACGATACCCAGAAACTGGCCAAGGTTCTGGCCGAAAATTTCCCTGCGGGAGTCGTATATCTGATCGGTGATTTGGGGGCAGGAAAAACGACCTTAACGCGCTATTATTTGCAACAGCTGGGTCATCAAGGTTCGGTGAAAAGTCCGACTTATACGCTGGTCGAACCGTATCAGATCAATGGGCAGGATATTTTTCACTTTGACCTGTACCGTCTGAATGACCCCTATGAACTCGAATTGATGGGAATCCGGGATTATCTGGAAACTCCGAATGCGCTATTTTTATTTGAATGGCCCTCCAAAGGTGGCGATGAAATTCCGCAAGCTGACCTGATTATTGAAATTTTAAAATCTGAAGATGAACTGACCCGTACTGCAAGCCTGATTTCCTCTAATCTTGCTTTGCGAGAGGCTTTGGAGCGTCAATTTTCACATGTCGAATGATTTAAGCCTACGCCGTATCCGTGCCCTTGATCCTGCGCTGGCCAACCAGATTGCTGCAGGTGAGGTGATTGAGCGTCCGGCATCCGTGGTCAAGGAATTACTGGAAAACTCGATTGATGCGGGTGCGACCGAGCTGATCATCCGGGTGGAACAGGGTGGCAGTACCTTAATTGAAATTATGGATAACGGCCGTGGTATTCATGCTGAAGATCTGGCATTGGCCGTCATGCGTCATGCCACCAGCAAAATCCAGAGTGCCGATGAGCTGTATGCGATCAGCAGTTTAGGCTTTCGTGGAGAAGCGCTGGCATCGATTGCAGCAGTCTCACGCCTGACCATGATCAGCAGTCAAAATGAGGATGGCATTGGTTATCAGGTAGAAGTAAACGGTACGGCTTTTGATCATCAGCAGATTCAAGCGGTCGCGGCTTCGAAAGGGACGCATATCCGGGTTCAGGATTTATTTTTTAATGTGCCTGCGCGGCGTAAATTCTTAAAGAAACCGGGCACTGAATTTGGCCACATTGAAGAAATTGTACGCCGTATGGCACTGACGCATTTTGATATCCGGTTTGTGCTGGAACATAATGAAAGCATCAAGCTGAATTTACCCGTGGCGGACAGCGGTGCTTTACGTTTCCAGCGGGTACAGCAGTTATTGGGTCGTCAGTTCACTGAAAATGCTTATTGGATCGATGCTGACAGTATAAACATGCGTTTATCAGGCTGGCTTGGTCATCCCTCAGATGCGCGTGCACAGGCCGACTTGCAATATGTCTATGTCAATGGCCGGATTGTCAAAGACAAAACCATTTCTCATGCCTTGCGGATGGCTTATGATGGCATTTTGCATGGCCATCAACATGCGGCTTATTTGCTGTTTTTAGAAGTTGATCCTGAAAATGTTGATGTCAATGTCCATCCCACTAAGCATGAAATTCGCTTTCTGAATCAGCGTGAAGTACATGAGTTTGTACGGCATTATGCCAAAGAAACTCTGGCACAATTCCAGACGGCAACTGCTGATTTAGCAACTGCGATGAAAGTTGATGATGAACCTGTTGCACTTGTACCGCAACCGCGTTATCAGGAACAGTTTAGCCTGCACCAGACTGCGCATGCGCAGCAGCAATTATCCTCTAACCTACCTGTAGCTGCTAAAGATGAAAATGAGGCATCGGATGTCCTGACCGACTTTGAATCTTCGCGGCCGCAAACGGTACATTATGCGCGAGACTATAATGCGTCTTATGCAGGCTCGCAGCAGCTGAATAATGCCCTGCAAAGCTATCTGGCACCGCTGCGTGATCAAGCGTCTGCCTATGAGCCACAAGTTGCAGAGCAAGCCTTGCAAAGTCATATACAGGCCAAAGTCGATGAACATCCACTCGGGATTGCGATTGCCCAGTTACATGGGATTTATATTCTGGCACAAAATACCGAAGGGCTGATCATTGTGGATATGCATGCAGCACATGAGCGGATTGTCTTGCAGCAAATGAAATCGGCTTGGGATAAACCTGAATTCTGGACATCACAGCAATTGCTGATTCCCAAAGTGGTCAACATCACTCGAATGCAGGCGATGCGGGTCGAAGAACTCAAAGAGCAGTTAATGCGTTTGGGGCTTGAAATTGACCAGTATGGTGATGAACAGGTGATTGTGCGTGGCGTACCTGCCATTTTGCACAAAGCAGATTTTGATGCACTGATTCCCGAGCTGTTAAATGATCTGGATCCGAATGATCAGGTACAGGGTCTATTGCAGAAACGTGACCAGATTCTGGCAGGTATGGCCTGTCATGGTGCAGTACGTGCGCATCGCATTTTAAGCCTGTCTGAAATGAATGCTTTACTGCGTCAGATGGAACACACTGAATTTGCCAGTCAATGTAATCATGGCCGTCCGACTTGGCGCGCTTTTCCATTGAATAAACTAGACAAACTTTTTGCTCGAGGAGAGTAGTTTTACATGTCCAATCAATTGCCGGTCATCAATTTAATGGGGCCAACTGCAAGTGGCAAAACCGCTTTGGCATGTGAACTGTATGAGCAGGGAAAATTCGAGCTGATTTCAGTCGATTCTGCGCTGGTTTATCGGGAAATGGATATTGGAACAGCCAAGCCTTCTAAAGAGGAACTGGCGCGCTATCCGCACCATCTGATCGATATTATCAGTCCGCTTGAAGTCTATTCTGCGGCAAACTTTGTTGAAGATGCTTGCCGGTTAATTGATGATATTCATGCACGTGGTAAAACACCGATATTGGTGGGCGGAACCATGCTGTATTTTAAAGCCTTACTTGAGGGGTTGTCAGATAATCTGCCCAGTGCCGACTATACGATTCGTGCTGAAATTGAAGCCAAAGGCGAGCGAGAAGGTTGGGAGACTGTTTATGCAGAATTAAGTGCCGTAGATCCCGTTGCTGCGGAGAAATTCAAGGTTAGTGACAAGCAGCGTATTATTCGTGCCTTAGAAGTGTTTAAACTGACCGGTGAGCCGATTACAAAACTACAGGCAGAGCAACCTAAAAATTTACCATATCGTTACAGTTTTTATAACTATGCACTTATGCCAGATCGGTTAGAATTACACGGGCGTATTGAACAACGTCTGCAAATGATGTGGAAAAACGGTTTTTTAAATGAAGTTGTTAGTTTAATTGAAAAATACGATTTTAATGAAAATCTACCTTCTATGCGTTCGGTAGGTTACCGTCAAGCTATAGAATTCTTAAAAAATGCTGATAAAACCAAGGAAAAGCAACAGGAAATGGAGGATAAAGCTTTATTTGCGACACGACAACTTGCAAAACGTCAATATACGTGGCTGAGGTCTTTGCAAGAAAAGCATAAATTTACAACATATTTTACGCTACAGCAGGCTCAACAAGACTTGCGAAACTGTCACGGATAAAGCAAAATTTAGGGACTATCTTTTTTATAATTTTTAATTGAAAAATAGAGATAGTTTTTGCGCTGATTTTTAATTTTTTTTTGGAGTTATAACATGTCTAAAGGTCAAACTTTACAAGATCCATTCTTGAATTCTCTCCGTAAGGAACGTATCCCAGTATCTATCTTCCTGGTAAACGGTATTAAATTACAAGGTCATATCGAGTCTTTCGACCAATACGTGGTTTTATTAAAAAATACAGTAAGCCAAATGGTTTATAAGCATGCAATTTCAACTGTAGTGCCTGCACGTAATCCTCGTCCTGCTGGTGCGCCTGCTGGTCCACAAGGTGCTGGCTTTGGCGGTCAAGGTGCTGCTGGTGGTTTCGGTGGCGGTCAAGGCACTGGCTTTGGTGGTCAAGGTGGCTTCGGTGGCGGTCAAGGCGCTGGCTTTGGTGGTCAAGGTGGTGGCTTTGGTGGTCAAGGCGGCTTCGGTGGCGGTCAAGGCGCTGGCTTCGGTGGTCAAGGTGGCTTTGGTGGTCAAGGTGCTGGTTTTGACAACGATACTAAATTTGAAGATACTCAAGACGACGAAAATAATCGTTAATCGAGTCTGAAAATTAAAAAAACCTCTCATCGAGAGGTTTTTTTATGCCTGTAAGTTTTGCATGGATAAAAATTAAAAAGCCAGCAATCTAGCGCTGGCTTTTTAAAATGGATCTGGGCTTAACGATTACGTTTAGGATCCAGTTGTGGATCTTTAATTTCTACATAGGCATTGCTGCGTGTTTCACGTAACCAGCTGTCCAGCTCGGCATCAAACTGTCGTTCACCAAGTAATTGACGGGCCATACGTTCTTGATATTCCTCTGTCATATCCTGTTGACGTGTTTCGCTGACTTGCAGGATATGCCAGCCAAACTGGGATTGAAACGGTTTACTGAACTGACCCACTGGGGTGCTTTTCATCTGTTGTTCAAATTCAGGCACCATTACCCCAGGGCTTACCCAGCCAAGACTGCCACCATCACGTGCTGAACCGGTATCATTGGAGAAAGTTGAAGCTAAAACAGTAAAATCTTCGCCTTGTTGCAGGCGGCTATATAAACTGTCAATCATCTGTTTGGCATTTTCCGGACTGACTACTTCAGAGGGTTGAATCAGGATGTGACGGGTCAAGTATTGAGGAACCAGGGCTTTTTGTTCGCCACCTTTACGTTCTAGTAGCTTGAGTACATGTACCCCATCAGCAACCGGAATGAGTTCAGAGGTTTGACCTGGCTGTAGGGTCGTGACACGTGCAGTCAGTTCTGCCGGAATTTCTGACAGGCTTCTCACGCCCATGTCAGCAGCTTCGACTTTAATGCCGCCAGTGCTGTATTTTTTGCTGATTGCCTGAATATCATTGCTGTTATTCAGCTCTTGCTTTACCTGTGTAGCAATCTGTTCAGCATTTTCGCCGCTTACACGTAAATGCAGCACATGTACCTGACTGCCGAGTAAAGCCTGACCTTGCGGGGTATTTAGGAAGTTTTTAACATCCTGGTCTGTGATTTGAATCCGTGAAGTCACGACTTGTTGACGTAAACGATTCAGCGCTAAATCTTCCGCAATACGGTTGCGTAAAGAAGCATAGGTATTTGGCGCCATGGCATCCAGTTTTTGCTGGAAAGCTTCCAGACTGGTTGAGCCCGAATCGCGTGCAACTTTCAGTACTGCATCATTCAGGGATTTTTCATCGGGACGAATATTGTAGCGTTTAACTTGTTCAAGTTGTGCTTGACGAATAATGAGCTGCTCTAAGGCTTGTTGCTCAAGAAATTGTTGGGGTGGAACTGTCTGATTTTGCTTTTGCAGCTGATGAGAAATCTCGGCCACACCTTGAGCCAGATCACTACGCAGAATGATACTATTGTCGACCACAGCTACAACTTCATCTTTAGGTTGGGCAACAGCAAACGTCGTCATCGCTGAAGAAAGGCATAGCGCAAGTGCAGTCGCTTTAAAAATTTGTTTTAACTGTTTTGTCTTCATTAACGTTCTGTCCAAGTTTGATTGATATTGTTAAAACCTAGAATGCGATTTTCTAGTAATGAGGTGAGTTTGCTGCTTAACCCACCTAAGCCTTTCAGGCTGACCTCGGCCATAATAGCGCGTTTGGCTTTGACGTTTGAATCATTAACGTCGTCTAAGTCATTGTAATATGAACGACCATATACAGAAACTCCCCAACAGCATGACTCATAGTTGACCCCAAGTAAATATTCTCGTGCGACACTATTGTCGAGGTCAAACTGCGCATGTCCTACCAGACGCCAGTTGTTGGCAAGCGGCTGAATAAAGGAGCCGACGATATGATCATAACGGTCTTGACGGTTCGGAATGTCTTTACGATAGAAATAGCCGACGTTGTATAGATTGCCCTGATCGCCAGTATAATAAACCTGCACATCACGCTGCGCATTCTGACCATTCGACATCCAGCTGGAGTTTAAATTGACATGGACATTATTCGATAGCTGGCTGGTGAGCTGAATGACAGGCCCTGTATGGCTTTCACGGTCAAATTTGTCTGCATCCTGTTCCAGTGTGACACGGCGATCTTCAAAGAAGAAACTTTGACCGACACTCGCGCGTAGGCGTTCCAGACCTTCTTCATTAAACAGGCTATAACTCAGGCCTAAAGAGGCAAAGTTATTGTCTTCCAAGCGGTCGTTACCATAGAAGCGACGCGCACTGAAAAGCTGATCATAATTAATCGAAGCAACGACTGAATCAAAGTTAGGTTGATTCTGCTGGTTTTCATAAGGTGAATAGGCATAGAACAGACGAGGCGTTAAGGTCTGTAAATAGGTGCCTTCTTTTTCGAAAATTAAGCCGGTGTCCAGCGTGAATTGTGGCACCACTATGGACTGGCTTTCACTAGAACCACCACGGTCTCGGGTTTTCTCATCATAGAAGGTATTGATGTTGCGTACAGATGCTTCCGGAATAAAAAACGACCACGGGTTATAGTGATTATAACGCACCGAAAAGTCGTTATAGATGCGGGTGCCACTTGGTTGATAAATCTTGTCATCATTTTGAGGGATATCAGCAAAATTTCTCAGGTCTTTCTGGAAATAAGCAGTATCGTTATTAAACTCAAGCTGTAATCCGAGTGGATTGCCAGTTTTATAATTGACTAAAAGCTGCGGCAAACGTGCATAAGGACGATCTTCATCCAGTACAGTGGGATCGAGTGTCTGGAAATCTTCGACTTTGAATTGTGCCTTTAAGCCGGGAATACCATTTTTATAATTGACTTCCCAGGCGCGGCGCAGGTTCAAGTCAGTTTTTGAGTTCGGGTTATTGTCCAGGTCGGCAAAGTAATCTTTGTCTGAGGCGTAGTTATATTCCAGATTGGTCGAGAACTGATCGTTGATCTGCCAATTATGCAAGTAATGTAAGCTTTTACGATCCTCATTATCATAACTTTCATCCGAAGGTAGATAGCCACCCCAGATACGACCTTCACCATAATTTTCTGTCAGATAACGGAACTCGCCATCTAGCATGGCACCACGATCACCAATATAGCGCGGAGTGAGGGTAGCATCGTACTGTGGAGCCAAATTCAGATAAACAGGAACACCGAGTTCAAGTCCGCCATCATTGGTAAAACCAAAAGTTGGCGTTAGAATGCCAGTAGTACGGCGGTCATCAATCGGGAAGTTGAAATAAGGGATTGCCAATACCGGAACGTCTTTGACATACAGTTTGGTATTGCGGGTTTCACCGCGTCCGGTTTCCTGATTCAGCTTGATCTTTTCTGCCTGTATTTTCCAGGTCGGCTTTTGCTCAGGCGGGCAGGTAGAGTAAGTGGCATTTTCCAGTTCTATGGTATCAGTCGATGTTTTGGCAATCTTTTCTGCACGACCGTGGGCATGTTGCTGCTCTGCAATATAGAAACTGTTGTTTAAATCGCCCTGTTGGGTTTTTAAATTATAGTTAATATCATCACTTTGTGAGATCAGACCGCCTTGTGCTAACTGTACCTGACCTGCTGCTTTGGCATAGGTCTGGGTCTGATCAATGGTCACTCGTTCGGCACGGATTTGACGACCTTGCTGATCAATAACCACATTGCCTTCCAGATAGGAGTCACCCGCCGGATTGTAATGTCCATAATCGGCGGTAATGGTTGAGGTGGCTTGGTCTGGCGCAATAGTCGCTGCATCTGGGGCGATCGGGGTAACCCAGGCACCTTCACAATAAGCCGAACTTAAATACTGTCCCTGGCGTTGCTGCGCTTCAGCCGAGGATTTATCGACATAGTATTGTGAAAAGAAGGCTTCACCTGAATAGGTCTCATTAATGCGCTGTTTGAGTTGTTCTGCATTTACATCGGATGAGACAGTTGATGCAGCATAGCTTGAGGCTGAGCTGCCACATAAAAGGGTTAAGATCGCAGTCGCTAGAGGGTTGATTTTAAAGTGATGCTTCATTTGTCTCATTAACCAATCATGCTTTTATCGCAATTAATTATTGTCGCATCATAGAGAAAAAGTTGATAAGTAGCTACACTTAGCACTTTAAAAACTCAGCCTGTATTAGAATTAATTGCAAATGAATACACAACGCGAACAATTGATACAATCTTGGATTGCCTCTGTACTCGGTTCAGATCAATTTGAAACTCATTTTTTAGCAGGTGATGCCAGCTTCCGTCGTTATGCACGAATCAAACTGAATAATAAAACATTTATGCTGATGGATGCACCACCAGAAAAAGAAGATTGTGTGCCTTTTGTGACGATTGATGAATTTTTTGATGCGCATGGCGTGCGTGTTCCGCATATTGTCGCCAAAGATCTGGAAAATGGTTTTTTGCTGCTCGAAGATTTTGGCGATGTCCTGCTTTCCAATCTGCTGAATGAAGAGACAGTGGATGCTTATTATGAGCAAAGCTTTAAGCAGCTGATTCAACTGCAATCAATTGCTGGAGAAGGACATTTTCCGGAATACTCTTATGAAAAACTGATCTCGGAAATGCAGTTGCTGACTGACTGGATGTTGCCAGCCTTAAAGATCCAGCCGACTGAATCAGAAAGTGCCTTGATCAAGCGTAGCTTTGCGATTCTGGCCAATGCAGCGCTGGCGCAGCCACAAGTGATTGTGCATCGTGATTTTCATAGCCGTAATCTGATGAAAATTGACAATGAAACCGAACTCGGGGTGATTGATTTTCAGGATGCGGTGATTGGTGCGGATACCTACGATCTGATCTCGATTACCCGTGATGCTTATGTACAGTGGAATGCAGATCGCGTGTATCACTGGTTTGAAGCCTTTTATAATTTATTGCCAGCCTCAGCCAAAGAAGACCGTGATTTTGAGCAATTCAAGAAAGATGCCGATATGATGGCGATTCAACGTCATATCAAAATTCTGGGTATTTTTGTGCGTCTGTTTGAACGTGATGGTAAGTCTGGTTATTTAAAAGATTTACCACGGGTGATGTGGTATTTATTAGAAGAATCTAAACCTTATCCAGAATTACAACCTTTTATGCAGTTTATGCATGAAAAAGTGATGCCGGCTTTTGAAGCAAAATATGGTTCATATGAGGTGGCTGCCTAAATGAAAGCGATGATTTTAGCCGCAGGCCTCGGTAATCGTATGCGGCCTTTAACGCTGCATACCCCAAAGCCTTTGCTTGAAGTCGGTGGCAAGCCGCTGATTGTCTGGCATATCGAGAAACTGGCTGCGATTGGCGTCACTGAAATCGTGATCAATACTGCATGGCTCGGTGAAAAACTGGCACAAGCCCTGGGCGATGGCTCACAGTTTGGCGTAAAAATTCTGTGGTCACATGAAGGTGAAGGTCTGGAAACGGCAGGCGGGATCATTCATGCTTTGCCGCTTTTGGGTAATCAGCCTTTTATCCTATTAAATGGTGATGTCTGGACCACAATGGATTTTGCACCTTTATTAGATGTTGATCTGAACGATAATTTGGCACATCTGGTGTTGGTCGAAAATCCGGAGCAACATCCAGAGGGTGATTTCACCCTTGCAGAAGGGAAGGCTTATACCTTCGATCAACAGGTCGAGGGTGAAAACCTGACTTTTAGCGGTGTATCCGTCATCAGTCCAAAAATGTTTGAAGGCTTAGAGGCTGGAAAGCGTCCTTTGGCACCTTTATTAAAGGCAGCGATGCTGAATCATCAAGTGGTTGCCTCTAAACTGGCAGGTATTTGGGTAGATGTCGGTACGCCTGAACGTTTAACGGCACTGGATTTGGCAATCCGTGAAGCTAAGTCTGTTTAAGTGAATATTCACTAAGCACTGCCTACTATGACAAGATATAGAAAACGGTATACTTCCACCTAACTTTTTCGAGCGTAGATTGTTTATGCACATGTTTTTTCAAGAACTAAAGCAGGGTAGCCAGGCTTTGGGTTTAGAGCTATCTGAAGAAGCTTTGAATTTATTACTCAAGTATCAGGACGCTTTGGTGCTGTGGAACAAAGCATATAATTTAACTGCGATCCGTGATCCGAAAGAAATGCTGGTCAAGCATCTGCTGGACAGTCTCAGCATTCTAAAAGATCTGCCAGCGGGCCGTCTGCTCGATATCGGTACGGGTGGCGGTATGCCGGGCATGATCATTGCTTTATGTCAGCCCGAGCGTGAATGTGTATTACTCGATTCAAACGGTAAAAAAATTCGTTTCCTGAAGCAGTTTATTGCCGATCTGAAACTTAAAAATGTCATTGCGGTGCAAACGCGTGTAGAAAATGAAGACAGCATTAACGAGCTGGGTCAATTTGATGTGATTACCAGTCGTGCGTTTGCATCTCTGACTGACTTTGTGGATGCCTCTAAACCGTATATGCATGAACAGACCATTATTGCCTCAATGAAAGGCTTAATTCCTGAAGATGAAGTCACTGCTTTAAAAAATGAATTTAGTTGTGAGATTATTGAACTTAAAGTTCCGCGCTTAGACGAACAGCGTCATTTACTGCTATTAAAACGTATTTAAGAATTTTAAAGGGATTGGGGGCAACATGGCACAAATTATTGCGATTGCAAACCAAAAAGGTGGTGTTGGTAAAACCACAACCGCAGTAAATTTGGCGGCATCTTTAGCTGTGTTAAAAAAGCGCGTTTTGCTGGTCGATATGGATTCGCAAGGCAATGCAACCATGGGGTCGGGCATTCAAAAGAATGACTTGCTCTATTCGGTCACCGATGTATTGCTGGGTGAAGTGCCGATTGAAACGGCGATCGCCAAGGCAGAGGTCGGTTATAAGGTTCTGGGTGCCAACCGTGATCTGGCTGGGGTTGAGCTGGCAATTGCAGATCAAGAAGGACGTGAATTCATCCTGCGTGATGCATTGCAAGAAGTCGAAAAGTCATTTGATTATATTATTGTTGATTGTGCGCCAAGTCTGAGCCTGATTACAGTGAATGCTTTGGCAGCGGTTGATGGTGTGCTGATTCCGATGCAGTGTGAATATTATGCACTGGAAGGTCTGGCTGATTTGACCCAGACCATCGATCGGATTCAGCAAGCATTGAATCCAGACCTGCAAATAGTCGGTGTATTACGTACCATGTATGATGCGCGTAATGCCTTGACCCGTGATGTCTCTGAAGAATTAGAACAATATTTCGGTAAAAAACTGTATGACACCGTGATTCCACGCAATATTCGTCTGGCTGAAGCACCAGCACACGGTTTGCCGGTGATTTATTTTGAAAAAAGCTCAAAGGGTGCAGTTGCTTACTTAAATCTGGCAGCTGAAGTATTAAAGAAAAGCAAAGTGAAAAAAGGAAGTAAAGCATGACCGTCAAGAAACGTGGACTCGCTAAAGGTCGTGGCTTGGATGCCTTGCTAGGCTCAATTCAAAAAGAAAAATTACAGATGGAAGCCCAAGGTCTTGATCATGGTCAGCTCAAACAGATTGATGTGAACCTGCTCAAGCGTGGTGAATACCAGCCGCGCCGTTATATCAACGAGCAAGACTTGCAAGAGCTGGCGGCATCGATTGAAAAACACGGCATTATGCAGCCGATTGTGATTCGTCCGGTCGATGACGAACGCTATCCTTATGAAATTATTGCCGGTGAACGTCGTTGGCGTGCAGCGCAGTTGGCAGGTCTGACTGAAATTCCTGCGATTGTGCGCGAACTTCAGGATCAGGTCGCGATTGCATTGGCTCTGATTGAAAACATCCAACGTCAGGATCTGAATCCGATTGATCAGGCCATGGCTCTGCAACGTTTCCATGAGGAATTTGGTCTAAGCCATCAGGAAATTGCAGACACAGTCGGCAAGGCACGTACTACGGTCAGTAATTTACTTCGCCTGCTCAGTCTGGCTGAAGAAGTGAAAGACTTTATGCAGCAAGGCCTGCTGGATATGGGGCATGCGCGTGCGATTCTAACGCTGAAGGCAAAAGACCAGCTCAAAGTCGCTGATATCGTGATTGAAAAAAGCTTGTCTGTTCGTCAAACCGAGCAGTTAGTCCGTGATTTTAATGCACCTAAACAAGAAAAAGTAAAACAAGCGCTTGCACCGGATATTCAGCAATTGACCCAGCGCCTTTCAGAGCGTTTCAGTGCTGATGTGAAAATTGACTATAACAAACAAGGTAAAGGAAAATTAGTCATTAGTTATCATTCTTTAGAAGAGCTGGATGGCATTCTTTCTATTTTAGAAGATGAATAATTTATATATTTTTTTTATTGGGGAATAAATTAGATGTGGGAATTGGTTAAAGCGGGTGGCTGGCTCATGCTGCCACTGGTCTTGTGTTCTATCTTTATGTTGGCGATTTCGATCGAGCGCCTGATTCGCCTGAAGAGGAAGGCGGTACTTCCGTCTACACTTCTGATGAGTCCAGTGCAAAATGCATCACAAGTCATGCAAAAAATTCAACAAAGTACAGAATTGAAGCACAGTACTTTAGGCCGGGTATTTGCAGCAGGCTATGCCAGCAAGCCGCAGGGCGAACAGTATGCCCGTGCACAAATGGAAGTGATGGCATCGCAGGAAATTGGTTATCTGGAAAAGAATATTAACTTTCTGGGAACCTTAAGTGCTGTGGCGCCATTGCTGGGTTTGTTGGGGACTGTGCTTGGGATTATCGAATCTTTTCTGATGATCGATGTGGGGACTGGGAGTGATCCGGTATTGATGATGCCAGGTATTTCCAAAGCCTTGATTACCACAGCAGCCGGGATGCTGATTGCGATTCCGGCACTTTTTGCCCATCGTTACTTCCAGCGACTGGTTCAGGAATATGTGGCGGAGCTTGAACAGCAGGCGACCTTGTTTCATGCGGATCTTTTTTATCGCAATATTGCAGATATAGACCAAGATATGCAAAAAGCCAGCTAGGAGGCGGATGATGAAATTCAAACGCAACCAGGTTGAAGATGTGCATATTAATCTGACCCCTATGATTGATTGTCTGCTGTTTATTCTGGTCTTTTTACTGTTATCGACAACATTTAGCCAAATGAGCCGTATGAACTTGACCTTACCAGATGCGCAGGGTGTTCCGCCTAAAAGTTATGATCAGAAAGTTGAAGTGATTGTGGATGCCAATGGTCATTATGCAGTCAATGGTCAATCCTTGGCCAGTAAAGAAGTCGCAGATTTAAATACTGCAATTAAACAGATTTCTAATGAACGCCGTGATTTAATGTTCGTCATTGCCGCTGACGCGAAAGCCAGCCATCAGGACGTGATTCGCGTTATGGATGTGGCCGGGCAGCTCGGCTTTGTCAATATTAATATCAGTACCAAAGTACCTACCCGAGGTTATTAGTGAAGCACGATTTTAAGGTCTATCTTCGCCTTTTAAGTTATTTAAAACCCTTTTGGGGCATCGGATTGCTTGTCCTGCTCGGTTTTTCTATTAATGCGGCTACAGAAGTTTCTGTGGCTAAATTACTGGAATATATTATTGAGGCCATTCAAGACAAAGACCAGAGTTTCACTTCGCTTTTCCCGTTTTTAGTGGTTGTCCTGATGTTCTTTCGTGGGCTGGGATTATTCATGGGGGGGTATTTTACTGCGGTGATTTCCCGTAATCTGGTGTTCAATATCCGTCAGGAAGTTTTTGCAAAACTGCTGCGTTTACCGTCTCAGTATTATCTGGACAATACCAGCGGGCATATTACTGCCAAGATCATGTATAACGTGGAACAACTGACCGCTGCCTCAACAGAAGCGTTAAGAACCCTGTTGCAACAAGGTTTGATTACGATTGCGCTATTAGGCTATCTGCTATATAGCAACTGGCGTCTGACCATGTGTATCCTGATTTTTGCACCCGTTATTGGCTTTGTGATCAGTAAGGCGGCTAGACGGATGCGTAAATTATCGCAGCAAGTACAAGACACCATGGGTGATGTGAACCATGTGGTGCAGGAAACGGTGAATGCCAACCTGATCGTCAAGGGCTTTGGTGGACAAAACTACGAGCAGGAACGCTTTAAACAGAACTCGCTGGAAAACTTGCGTCGTGGCTTGAAAATGGTCGCTGTACAACAGTTGAATAGTCCTGTGGTTCAGTTGATCATGTCGATTTCACTGAGTATCGTGATGTTTATTGCCTTGCGTCCGCAAATTCTGGGTGATACCTCTGCAGGTGAATTTGTCGCTTATATTACTGCGGCGGGGATGCTGGCAAGACCAATCAAAGCCTTGACGGATATCAATGAAAAGATTCAACGGGGTATGGCCGCAGCACATTCAGTATTTGAATTGCTGGATATGCCTGAAGAAAAAAATACCGGGACGTTGACTGATAGCTTAAAAGGCGACATTGAATTTAAAGATGTCAACCTGATTTATGATGATGGTCATCATGCCATTCATGATTTTAATTTAAAGGTGAAGGCCGGTGAAACAGTGGCGCTGGTCGGTCGTTCTGGGGCCGGTAAAAGCTCGCTGGTGAATCTGCTGGTGCGTTATCAGGATACAACGTCAGGTCAGCTTCTACTGGATCAGAAACCGATTGAAGACTTTGAGCTGACTGCCTTGCGTACCCAGATTGCGATGGTGAATCAGCAAGTGGTGCTGTTTAATCGGACTGTGCGGGAAAATATTGCCTATGGTCAGCTCGAAGGTGCGACTGATGAAGATATTATTGCAGCAGCAAAAGCCGCTTATGCACATGATTTTATTATGGCTCTGCCAAAAGGTTATGATACCCAACTGGGTGCTCAAGGTTTAAATCTGTCTGGTGGTCAGCGTCAGCGCATCGCGATTGCACGTGCGATTTTGAAAAATGCCTCTATTCTGATTCTGGATGAAGCAACCAGTGCCCTGGATAATGAATCCGAATACTTTATTCAGCGTGCCTTTGATCAGGCCATGCAAGATCGTACAACCATTGTGATTGCACACCGTTTATCGACGATTGAAAATGCGGATCGTATTGTGGTCATGGATCAGGGGTGTATTGTCGAGCAAGGGACTCATGCAGAACTGATTGCATTGCATGGGGCTTATTATCAGCTGCATCAACGTAATTTTGAGGAACAATAAGTTATGGCATTGGCGCAAATCATTCAGGATGCTTGGAATGCACAGGCAAAGTGGCTGGTGGTGCTGCGTCCTTTGTCATGCTTGTATCGTTTAGGTTTTGTCAGCAATCGCTGGCTGTACCAGAAAGGGATCAAGACAAGCTATAGTGCTCCGATTCCGGTCATGGTGATTGGCAATATCACTGTCGGTGGTAGTGGTAAAACCCCTTTACTGATTCATCTGGTTGATTATTTAACTCAACAAGGTGTAAAAGTTGGGGTGATTAGTCGTGGTTATGGCGGCAAAGGTCCATTTCCGGCTTATGTGGATTTTAATACCTTGCCTGAGGTCGTCGGTGATGAGCCTGCCTTGATTGTACAGGCGACGGGCGTGCCGATGGCCGTAGGGCCAAACCGGCAAAAAAGTATTGAACTGTTACTGCAAAAACATCAGTTGGATCTGATTATTTGTGATGATGGTTTGCAGCACTGGGCTTTAAATCGTCAGATTGAATGGATTGTACTGGACAATAATCGCGGTCTGGGCAACCAAAAACTGCTTCCGGAAGGCTATCTGCGTGAACCGGTGACACGCTTGGAAACAGGAACGGTAATTGAGCATTCGGCAAGTCCAAGTTCTGAGCTATATATGCATCTGGCTGCATCACAGCCTTATCTACTCAATCAAGACAACAATAAAATCTTCGATCCTCAATCGGCTTTTTATGCCGTGGTGGGAATCGGTTTTCCGCAGCGCTTTTATCAGACCCTGAAAAATCTGGGCATAGAACAATTCCAGTGTCATGAATTTCCCGATCATCATGATTATGACATTGAAGATCTACAGTTTGATGATGCCAATCCGATCATTACCACGGAAAAAGACGCAGTCAAGATTATGGCATTACTGAAACAATATCCCGACTTTAAGCAGGATATCTGGGTGGTGCCAGTCGATGCAGTATTATCGCCAGTCTGCTATACGGTCTTGCAGCAACAGTTACAACAATACGGTATTCAAATTTCTTAAGGCTTATTCAGTATGAAACACATTGTTATTCCTGCACGTTTTGCCAGTTCACGTTTGCCGGGTAAACCCTTGCTGGACATTCATGGTCGTTCCATGATTTTACGTGTGGTGGATCAAGCCAAAAAAGTACAAGGTTTTGATGATTTGTGTGTGGCGACCGATGATCAGCGTATTGCTGAGGTTTGCCGTGCCGAAGGTGTTGATGTGGTGATGACTTCGGCGGATCATCCTTCCGGGACAGACCGCCTCAGTGAAGTAGCGCGAATCAAAGGCTGGGACAGTCACGATATTATTGTCAATGTGCAGGGTGATGAGCCTTTATTGCCGGCACAACTGGTGAAGCAGGTGGCACAACTTCTAGAAGATCAACCGGATTCTTCGATGTCGACGCTATGTGAGCCGATTCATCAACTAGACGAATTTAAGCGTGACAGCATTGTCAAAGTGGTGATGTCCAAACATAATCAAGCTTTGTATTTTAGCCGTGCCACCATTCCTTATGACCGTGATGGCGCCAAGCTGGCTGAAGCAAAACTGCATAATCAGGCCTATCGTCATTTAGGTTTATATGCTTACCGGGTGAAACTGCTTCAAGAATATGTCACCTGGGAGATGGGGGTTCTGGAAAAACTGGAATCCCTAGAGCAATTGCGGGTACTGGAAAATGGTCACCGTATTGCGATTGCCGTGGCTGAAGCCAATTTGCCACCGGGTGTGGATACTCAAGAAGATCTGGATCGATTGAATCAAATGGATCTTTCTCATTTTGCTTAAGAAGAGTTGAACACATGCCTTTTGATGTCAATGCACAGATTTATCCATGGCAGCAGCAGGTTTGGGAAACGCTGACCGGACGTTTTCCCAAGCTTGGGCATGGTTTATTGTTTTATGGCAAAAAAGGCTGTGGTAAGGAAGCATTTAGCCAGCAGTTTCTGGCTTGGGTCTTGTGTCTGAATCGGCAGTCTTCTGGTGCATGTGGTGAATGTGGCAGTTGCCAATGGCTCAAGGCCGACACGCATCCCAATTATGTGCATATCAGCACCGACGAAGACAATAAAAAACAGAATGCCAAAATCAAGATTGAAAAGATTCGTGATCTGTTGCCTTTTGTGCAGCAGACCGTCGATGGCTGGCGAGTGATTGTAATTGAGCCTGCGGAAGCCTTAAATATCTCCTCTGCCAATGCTTTATTGAAAACGCTGGAAGAACCCGGTGACAATACGGTCATTATTTTGCTGGCAGATCATTATTTAAAATTGCCTGCAACGATACGGAGTCGCTTGCAGCATTTTGCCTTAGACCGGATTTCCGCAGAACAATTTAGTGATTATGTTCAGGCACAGTTGCCGGATGCAGGTTCTAGCCAGCAACAGTTATTGATGAACCTGTCCAATCAGATGCCCTTACAAGCACTCGAGGTTGCACAAAGTTCATGGCTGCCACTGCGTCAGGAATTCCTGCAAGACTGGCAAAAACTGGTGATGCAAAAAAATATGCCGCTTGCAATTGCGACCAAATGGAACAAAAGCCTGAGCTTTGGTGAATTTGCTCCCATGTTTGAATACTTGTTGTCCGATTTAATTTGTGTCAAGCTCAATCAAACGGTGAAAAACATTGATCTTGAGTTTAATGTGCTTGCCGAACAATATTCATTAGCAGCACTTTTTAAAATTTATGAAGATTTTCAGCGTTCCAAGCAATATCTCGAGCAGAATGTTCAAAGCAATCTGGTGATCGATGAGCTGTTTATCAAGCTGATGAATCTTTAATTAAGGGGAAATCACATGCAACCACGTATGGGCGGTATTATTCAGGCCAATATTCCTGATATTGAAACACTGTTTGCCAGCTATATGCCTTATGTATGGGGTGGTGGACTGTTTATTCCGTCCAAGCAGCCGGTCAAGCTGGGTGAAGAAGTTTTTGTATTGACCACTTTGCCTGAACAGACCCAGAAAATTCCTTTAACCGGTAAAGTGATCTGGGTCTCGCAAAAGCAGAATGGCATCAAGCCACAAGGCTTTGGCATCCAGTTAAGCGGTGAAAAGGGTGTTTATTTCAAAAATGAAGCAGATCGTCTGGTTGCAGGTCTTAAATCTGAAGGGCGTAAAAGTTACACTATGTAGTTCATTTAGCTGTGGTAGGAACGCATTGTGTTTGTAGATACCCATTGTCATTTAACGATGCTGGATTTAACGCCGTATAACGGTGATCTGGATCAGGCACTCGCACAGGCCCGTGAAGCGGGTGTATCCAGGTTCATGAGTATCTCGGTCGATCTGGATGATCATATCGCGCTGGCGAAAATTGCCGCGCGTCACCCGGATGTCGGTTATACCGTTGGGGTACATCCTTGCGAAGATGCTGCGACCATGGCGCGTGCCACGACCGAATATCTGGTCGAGCTGGCACAGCCTGAAAAAGTCTGGGCACTCGGTGAAACCGGTCTGGATTATTATCACAGTACAGATTTTGTCGAAGAACAAAAAGCCTGCTTTGCCCGTCATATCCATGCTTCGCAAATGACCAAGAAACCGGTGGTGGTACATACCCGTGCTGCCAAGCATGATACCGTGGATATTATCCGTGCGGAAAAATCCACGCATGGCATCTTGCATTGCTTTACTGAAGATTGGGAAACTGCCAAAGCGGTTTTAGACTGCGGTTATTATGTCTCATTTTCCGGGATTATCTCGTTTAAAAATGCCCAGGATCTGCGTGATGTGGCCAAACAGGTTCCGCTGGATCGTGTACTGATTGAAACCGATAGTCCTTATCTTGCGCCGATGCCATATCGTGGTAAATCTAACGAACCTAAATACGTTCCTTATGTAGCCAAAGCGCTTTGTGATGTATATGATAAGTCGCTAGAAGAAATGGCTTCTATCACAAAGCAGAACTTTGAAAATCTTCTAAATTTAAAGTAAATAAAGTTATATAAAGTACAAGAGAGTTTATAGGGTGAAGATGGATCGTCAGGCTCAGTTTCGAGCAAGAGAAACCTTGATTTTTCAAGTCGCAGAGCAGCTCCTGCTGGAAAATGGTGAAGCAGGAATGACGCTAGATGCGCTTGCTGCTGAACTTGATCTGGCCAAAGGGACACTCTATAAACATTTTCAGAGTAAAGATGAACTGTATATGTTGCTGATTATCCGTAATGAGCGCATGTTGCTGGAAATGATTCAAGATAGTGATAAAGCTTTTCCTGAACATCTGGCCTTCTTTATGTTGCACCATTTACATCATCCAGAACGTACGGTGCTGTTCCATCAGATTGAAGAACGTCTGTCAACGACTGGCGTGGGAATTCAGCATCTATTCAGTGAACTGTATCAGGTACGCAAACAGCGTTTACGCCTGATCATCCGCATGACAGAAACTTATCTGGTTTCAATTCATAGCCGCATGTCGGTGCGTGACTATCTGGCGTCGATCTGGTCACTGACCCATGGCGCCGCTGCAATTCTCAATTCCAGTTTTTATCAGCGTTATCTGGGTTCACGCGATACCTTGCGCGTGGCCTATATCGATCAAGCACTGGCTTTGCCAAAGCAGGTGCATTCTGCCGAGCAGTTTGCCTAAGGTTAGAGCTTAGTATGATCAGATCATCTCACAGCGCAGTTCGTGGCTTTACCCTCATCGAATTGATGGTGGTGATTGTGATTATGGGAATCATGGCCTCACTGGTATTGCTGAATACCAGTGGTGTCGATCAGCGTAAGGCCATGCAGGCACGCGAGATTTTGTTATTAGACTTGCAGCGGGTCATGCGTGAGGCGAATGACCAGTCCAGAATACTGGCGCTTGATATGCAACCCGCGACCGATGTCTCGCCATTTCGTTATGGGATTGTAGAATATCGTTCAGCAGCGCAGACTGAACAGAACCTGCAAAATGAAAAATGGCAGAGTTATACAGAATTTAAATTACGTAAGCTGCCGGATCATGTGTCTTTTCGGATTCAGGGGCTAGAACAACAGCGTTATGCCCGTGCGCAAAATCGTGATCTGACGCAGGTGAATTCTCCTCAATTGATCTGGCTGGGGAATGGTGAGGTCAAGCCGGTACGGATTCAGTTCTTTTTAGAAGATCGCGAAGTCGGCTCTGCGATTGAGGTGGATCATCTGGGTAAAATCAATGAAATCTAGATCTTTCAAGCAAAGTGTGTGCTCCAGGCTGATCAAACCATTTAAATCGAGTGCTGATCGATTGCATTGTGGGCACTTCGAGCAGAGCTCTTCGTCTTGCGCAGCGGTGAAACAGCATTTCACTCATCGCAGCTCAGGCTTTACCTTGCTGGAAGTTATGGTTGCACTGGCAATTTTCGCCACCGCAGCCATGACGCTGACCAAAGTCGCGATGCAATATACCCAGTCAACCTCGAATGCCATTCTGCGCACCAAAGCACAGTTTGTTGCCCTGAACGAAGTGGCTCAAATGGAAATCAATCAGCAATGGATGGATGGTACGGCCTCCAAACAGCTGACCCAGCAAGGCGAAACCTGGCAAATTGACAAGCGCAGTGAACCGACGATCAGTCCCAATGTGCAGCGTATTGAACTACAGGTCAGTCTGGTCAATCAGGAGACTGGTCAAGTTGCATCCGGGATCAGCAGCTTGATGTTCTTTAATCATCGCATGAACAATACGCCATGAAGCCTAAAGGATTTACCCTGGTCGAATTATTGGTTGCCATTGCAATCTTTGCGGTACTGTCTGCTTTGGGCTGGAAAGTTTTTGATTATATTGTCAAAACCAAAGATCAAAATGCAGTACATGAACAGCGTCTAGGTCAGCTACAGGAAACCTATCAGCAAATTTTACGGGATACGGTACAGGCAGTCCCTTTAACGGCCAATATCAATAGTGATATTCAACCGGCTCTGGTTTTGCAAAATGGCCGTTTTAATTTTAGTAAAACTGGCGTGACTGATCCTCTGGAGGAGGGTATTTCGCCAGATGAACGCATTGAATATCAGTATCGGGCCGATGAACAAAAACTGTATCGACTGAAATATCGCAACCTGAATCAGACCGGTCGTGATCAACCTGAATCCAGTATTTTATTATCGGACGTTGAGCAATTTCAGGTTGTGGTGCTGAATCCAAATGAACTCACACAGTGGCCTGATTCTTCTATGGATTTAAATCAGCTAGAGCAGAAACAGCGCTTGCCCAAAGGCATTAAAATCAATTTAACCGTGAATGGCGTCAGCTATGAGTGGCTGTTTAGTTTATTAAATACGGACTTTTTGCTTGATAATCAGAATACAGGTCAACCCGGCTAAGAATCATAAAAAATGAAAATGAATAAACAGAGGCTGAAGCAGCAGCAGGGCATTGCACTGATTACCATTCTGGTGATGGTGGCATTGGCGACTATTCTGGCAGCCACGATTGCCCAGCGTCAGGCTGCAACTGCTGAAAGTACCGCCTATCTGATGCGGCAAAATCAGTCGCTGATGTATGCCAAAAGTGCCGAAGCCTTTTTTTCTGAATTACTGGTGGATGATGCTGAAAATGCCGCAGAGGTTGATCATCTACAGGAAACCTGGGCGCAGCCGATGCCGGCTTTTCCGGTCGATGACGGCTATGTTTCCGGAATCATCCAGGATGAATCGGGCAAGTTTAATTTAAATAGCCTGATCACTGCTGAAGATAGCGTCAATGAAAATGCCAAAGCATGGTTCGAGCTGATTTTAAAACGTGCAGGTTTGCCAGCGCAGCTCAGTGAAGCCGTAATTGACTGGCAGGATGAAAACGAGCTGGTGAGTGGAGGTATGGGTGCCGAATCTAATTATTATCAAGGCTTACCGAATGCCGCTTTACCACCGAATGCAAAATTTCATAGCGTAGAGGAATTAAAGCTGGTACGTGGTTTTGAAGAAAATAAGTACAAACTGATAGCACCTTATCTGAGTGCTGCACCGATGCAGGAAAGTCCGGTCAATATTAATACAGCATCTGCTTTTCTTTTAGCCAGTATGGATGAAAAACTGGATGTGAATGCGGTACAGCAATTGCTGGATCAGCGACAGGCCAATTTGGAACACTTTTCTAATGTGTCTGAGTTATGGTCACTCGAACCGTTTGCGCAAGTCGATGCTGCCAAGCGTAATCTGTTTAATAGCCTGCTCGGAGTGCAATCCAATTATTTTAAAGCTCAGATCGAAGTGGTCTTGAGTGAACGCAAGCGCCAGTTCAGTAGTGATCTGGTTCGTCAGGACAAACAGGTATATGTGGCTTATCGCAGTATGGAACCCTTTTAGTCAGGGCTTATTCAGTTATACCGTCAGTCTAAATCTGAACAGCAGCTTGATCCCTTTTCCCTATCAGGCTGAACAGCAAAATTAATCCTCAAAGCTGTAGTTTTGCTTTATAATCAAAATCAATTCACCTATTTTTTGACGACATTACGGCATATGTTAATTCGTAAGTTATTTAAGTTTGAGAATGCTCATATTGTGCGTAACTGCACGTCAGATCGCTGTAAGCGTTCAATCCATGGCCATAGTTATAAAGTCGAGCTACTGTTAAAAGCCTCGAAGTTAGATCATGGGCAGATGGTCTATGACTTTGGTCTGCTTAAAGGTGTGATTAAGGATTTCTTTGATTCTTTCGATCATGCGATCTGTTTCTGGCAAAATGACGACCCGGAATATATTCAGGCTTGCAAAACTTTCAGTGCGCGGTGGGTGTCGTTACCGGTATCACCATCGGCAGAGCAGTTTTCACGTATCTTTTTCTTTCTGGCGCAACAAGTGCTGGCATCGACCGTGACTCAAAATGGCGAAGGTGATGTCGAAGTCTATTCTGTGATTATGCATGAAACCGATACCGGTTATGCACAAAGCTTTTTAGAAGATATTCAAAATGAACAGATGGGCATTCTGAGTCTGGATCAAATTGAGTTTTCTGAACAGGTGCAAGCTGAATGGACCGATCCGGACATGTTGAACAAGCTGAAACAGGGCACAGCATTTCATAACCCGACTGTAGATTTACAGGTACAGATTTAAAGTCTGCGTGACTTGAAATCCATTGACATAGATTTAGGATTGAAGAATGTCTTTAAATGAACAGCAACTGGCCAAACTGAATAAGGTTCAGTTGGATGAAAGCTGGAAATATGGATTGAGTGAGTTTTTACTCAGTCCGAAAATGGACGAATTAAAAGCTTTTCTGGTTGAAGAAAAAAAAGCAGATAAAACAATTTATCCTCCCAATCATCTGATTTTCAATGCCTTGAATACCACGCCGCTCGATCGGGTTAAAGTAGTCATTTTAGGGCAAGATCCTTATCATGGCCCGAATCAGGCGCATGGATTAAGCTTTTCGGTGCAAAAAGGGGTTGCATTGCCGCCATCTTTGCGTAATATTTTCCACGAGTTACATGCGGATGTCGGGGTTGAACGACCAAAGCATGGTGACTTGACGCATTGGGCGGAGCAGGGTGTGCTTCTGTTAAATGCAGTACTGACCGTAGAGGCAGGTCAGCCGACTTCGCATCAAAAGCGCGGTTGGGAAGAATTCACCGATCACGTCATTGATGTTTTAAATGAGCAGCGTGAACATATTGTCTTTATTCTTTGGGGCGCATACGCACAGCGTAAAGGACAGCGCATCAATCAGGACAAGCATCTTGTGTTAAAGGCCGCACATCCATCGCCTTTGGCCGCAAACCGTGGTGGTTTTTTTGGTTGTAAAGTATTTTCAAAATCGAATAACTATCTCAAACAACATGGCATTGAGCCTATAGATTGGCAGCTGGACGCATGACATATTCTCCCCTTACTAAAACTTATCATCCGGATTTGATCGTTGAAGAAGCGCATAATGGCTGGCGTATCGTTCGTTTAAATCGTCCAAAGTCTTTGCATGCTCTGGATGAATCGATTGCTTCTGCACTTTTGGAAGTATTTCAGGATTTTCATACGGATGACAGCGTAAAAGCGATCTGGTTAGATTCAACCACACCGAAAGCATTCTGTGCCGGCGGCGATGTGCGTAAATTACGTCAACTGGTCATTAACGATGAAGTGGCGGCTGCCAATAAGTTTTTTGAACAGGAATATGCGCTGGATCTGTTATTGCATAATTATGCCAAACCGGTTTTGGTCTGGGGTGAAGGTTATGTGATGGGTGGGGGCCTTGGTCTGTTTATGGCGGCACCTTTCCGTTTAGTGACGCCGTATTCGCGTTTGGCGATGCCTGAAATCAATATCGGTTTATATCCCGATGTGGGTGCAACTCGCTTCCTGGCCGATCGGGGCGCGATTGGTTTATTTACCGGCTTGACCGGTTCAATCATGACCGCTGCAGGTGCTTATGGGATTGGCTGGGCAACACATATTTGTGATGCACAGCGTGATTCAGTTTTAGATAAAGTGATTAATATCGACTGGGATCATTATCCTGCAGGTGACTTCCGTGCCATTGATGACACTTTAAATAGTATGCATCGTCCGGTAGGGCCAGGACCACTGCAAAACTCTCTGGATGTGATTCATAGTGTTTGTCGTGGTGTCAACTTCGAGCATGATTATGAATCGATTATCGGTCTGAGTGATGCGCGCAGTGACTGGTTGCGTCAAGCCAGTGAAAATCTGCAAAAAGGTTCACCAACTACAGCTGCATTGACCTGGTTGCTCTGGCAATGGGGTAAACAGGTACATTCCTGGAATGAAATTTTTGAACTGGAAACCCAGATTTCTGACTGGAAAATCCGTCATCATGATTTCGTTGAGGGGGTACGCGCGCGTCTGGTGGATAAAGACCTTTCTCCTGCATGGAAAAAGGGTGCAAATATGAGCTTAAAAGGTATTTTGTCTGCAAACCCTCCGGTGACCAATATTGAAAGCTGGAATGCCTTGTTAAAACAGTATGGTGTGATTTAAGTCTTACATGTCCGAAACACAATTGAGCGATGAATACTGGATGCAGCTTGCCTATGCGCAGGCTGCACTTGCTGCCGCACAGGGCGAAATTCCGGTGGGTGCGATTATTGTTAGTCAGAATCAGATCATTGGTCAGGGCTTTAATGCGCCGATTTCCTTAAATGATCCGACCGCGCATGCCGAGATTGTGGCGCTGCGTGATGCCTGTCAAAATATCCAGAATTATCGACTACCTGACGATGCAGTGCTGTATGTAACCCTTGAGCCGTGCACCATGTGTGTTGGTGCTTTGGTGCATTCACGGGTTTCACGGGTAGTATTTGGCGCATTTGAAGCGAAAGCGGGTTCACTGGTCAGTGCACGTCAATTATTTGAAACTGGCTATTATAATCATGTATTTTCCTTTGAAGCAGGCTGCATGCAGCAGCAATGCTCCGAACAGCTTAGTGCATTTTTCAAGTTGCGTCGTGAGCAGAAGCGGCAACTCAGGTTACAAGAAAAATTATTAAATACGCAGAAATAAATCTACTTTATCGCTAAAATTCCTTAGTTTCGAATCTATAATTTCAGGAAAAATAATGCATAGCATTCAAGTAAAAAAAGAATTTCCGGCATCGATTGATAAAGTCTTTGATTTAATGTCTAAGCATGCCACCTATAATATTGCCTTTGCGCCGATGCAGGTGCAACGAATCAAGGATTCTGCAGATGCTGAACATCCGGATGGACTAGGTTCGGTGCGTGCTATGGGGGTGGGGCCGCTCAAGCCGCTGAAAGAACAGATTACATTGTTTGAGCCGAATGCTCGTATTGAATATCAGATTATTAAAAATCCATTGATCAAGCATCATCTGGGGATTATCGAATTTGAAGCGCTGGCCGATGATAAAACCCTGGTCACCTATACGATTGAATTACAGGCGCGTGCGCCTTTTGTGAGTAAATTAATTCTTGCACAGTTACAGGCAGCGATTAAACTAGGCCTGACGAAACTCGCAAAATCTGTTTAAACAACAACGGGAAAGCAATGACAGTTCAAATTATTACCATTGATGGTCCAAGTGGGTCTGGCAAAGGCACGTTGGCAGCAAAACTGGCTGCACATTATCAGTTTCACTTATTGGATTCTGGCGCGCTCTACCGGCTTTTGGGTTTGTCATTGCATCACCATGATTTACTGGATTCAATGGACATTAAGTTGCCAGAATGCGTACAAATCGCAACAAATCTGGATATCCAGTTTGTCAGTAGCGAAACCGGAGTGCAGGTGTACTTGGATGGCGAAGATGTTTCCCAGACTATTCGAACTGAACGCGTCGGAGAATTTGCTTCAAAAGTTGCTGCAATTCCTGAGCTTAGAAGGGCAATGGTTTCACGTCAACATGCTTTTGCACAGGCACCTGGTTTGGTGGCAGATGGCCGCGATATGGCTACAAGTATCTTCCCGCAAGCTCAGGCTAAAATATATTTGACTGCATCGGCTGAATCGCGCGCGCAAAGACGTGTAAAGCAGTTGCAGGGTATGGGGCTGGATGTTAAAATAAACGATATTTTAGCTAATATCATCGCGCGTGATAAACGAGATATGGAACGCACTGTCGCTCCACTCAAGCCTGCCGATGATGCTTACATTATCGATAGTTCAAATTTGAACATTGATGAGGTATTCCAGTTGATGACCACTTATGTGGACCAGCAGTTAGCCAATTAACCTGATTTTATCAGCAAACGCATAGCTTGATCAGTTTTATATGGACTATGTAGATGCTTAATTAAACCGGCCTTGTCTGATCCAAGACCGCTGACTTTATCGGAAATATCATGACCGAATCTTTTGCAGCCCTCTTTGAAGCAAGTGAATTAAACCTCAACGTTGAAAAGGGTGCAGTTATCCAGGGCGTTGTAGTAAGCATTGACTCTGATTGGGTAACTGTTGACACTGGCCTTAAATCTGAAGGCGTTGTTGACCGTGCTGAGTTCTTAAATGAACAGCGCGAACTTGAAGTTCAAGTTGGCGACACTGTAGACGTAGTTGTTGAAGCGCTTGACAACGGTATGGGTCAAACTGTTCTTTCTCGCGAAAAAGCTAAACGCGCTGAGACTTGGACTAAACTTGAAAAAATCTTTGAAGACGGCGAAATCGTTACTGGTGTTATCTCTGGTAAAGTTAAAGGCGGTTTCACTGTTGACATCGGTCCAGTACGTGCGTTCCTTCCAGGTTCTTTAGTTGATACTCGTCCTATTCGTGATACGACTCACCTAGAAGGCAAAGAGTTAGAATTTAAAGTAATCAAACTTGACGCTAAACGTAACAACGTTGTTGTTTCACGTCGTGCTGTTATGGAAGCTGAATCTTCAGCTGACCGTGAAGCTCTTCTTGCTCAGCTTGAAGAAGGTCAAACTGTTACTGGTACAATCAAAAACCTTACTGACTACGGCGCATTCGTTGACCTTGGCGGTATTGACGGTCTTCTTCACATCACTGATATGGCTTGGAAACGCATCAAGCATCCTTCAGAAGTTGTTGAAGTGGGTCAAGAAGTTACTGTTAAAGTACTTAAGTTCGACCGCGAGCGTAACCGTGTTTCTCTAGGTCTTAAACAACTTGGCGAAGATCCATGGTTAGCGATCATGAACCGTTACCCTAAAGGTTCAATCGTTAAAGCGCGCGTAACTAACCTGACTGACTACGGTTGTTTCGCTGAAATCGCTGAAGGCGTTGAAGGTTTAGTACACGTTTCAGAAATGGATCACACGAACAAAAACATCCACCCATCTAAAGTTGTTCAGATCGGTGATGAAGTTGATGTTATGGTTCTTGAAGTTGATGAAGAGCGTCGTCGTATTTCTCTTGGTATCAAACAAACTCGTGCTAACCCATGGGAAGAGTTTGCTAAAGACCACGACAAAGGCGAAAAAGTTTCTGGTACGATCAAATCTATCACTGACTTTGGTATCTTCATCGGTTTACCAGGCGGTATCGACGGTCTAGTTCACTTGTCTGATATTTCTTGGAACGAACAAGGCGAAGAAGCGATTCGTCGTTACAAGAAAGGCGACACTGTTGAAGCTGTTATCCTTTCTGTAGACGCTGAAGGTAACCGTATCAGCCTTGGCATCAAGCAAATGAACAACGATCCGTTCAATGACTTCCTTGCTGCTAACGAACGCGGTGCGTTGGTTAAAGGTACTGTAACTGCAGTTGATGCGAAAGGCGCGACTGTTAAGTTAGCTGATGAAGTTGAAGCGACTCTGAAAGCATCTGAAATCAACCGCGATCGCGTTGAAGATGCAACTAAGTTCCTTGAAGTTGGTCAAGAAGTAGAAGCGAAGATTATCAACGTTGATCGTAAATCTCGCGCAATCAACTTGTCTATCAAAGCGAAAGACGAAGCTGAAGAGAAAGAAGCAGTTGCTAACTTGAAAACAGCGCCAGCTGCTGGTCAAGACAATGGTCCTAAGACGATTGGTGACCTGATCAAAGCTCAAATGGGCAACTAAGTAGACGTTTGAATTGTATTGTTAATGTAAGTTAACTAATACTTTTTATACAAATACTGTAAACGGTAGCGTAGTATTTAATTATTGCGCTACCGTTTTGTATTTAAACAGGTTATTATCGGGAAATAGATCCCAAGTAGCTTGATAATTAAAGAGGTCGCAGATGACTACTGAAGCACTTAATAAGTCTGACTTAATAGAGCGCATTGCATTAAAAAATCCGCATTTGGCCGAGCCTTTAGTGGAAGAAGCGGTTAAAATTATGATTGATCAAATGATAGAAGCTTTATCATCTGACAATCGTATCGAGATTCGCGGATTTGGTAGTTTTGCATTGCATCATCGTGAGCCACGCGTGGGTCGTAACCCTAAAACTGGTAAATCTGTAGAAGTGGCTGCAAAAGCAGTTCCGCACTTTAAGCCAGGTAAGGCCCTTCGTGATGCTGTAAACGAATCTGCAAATAAATAATTGTAAATATTTACGGGGTGTTCATGCGTTACGTTCTGGTCGTTCTTTTATTGGTGCTGTTTGGCTATTCATTGGCTTTGGTTTTGCAAAATGGTACCGAATTGTCCGTGGACTTGTTATTTACTCAAGTTCCTGCAATGCGTCTGGGATTATTGCTTCTCCTCACCCTATGTCTAGGTGTGGTTTTAGGTCTGCTATTGGGCGTTCAAATCTTCCGTGTTTTCCAGAACAATTGGGAAATTAAACGACTACGTAAAGACATTGAACATCTGCGTAAAGAACAGTTAAATACCGCCAAGTTGATGGCCGCTGAAGCAGCAGCCCATACCCGGCATGAAAAAACTGTATTAGATATTACCAATGAAAATCAAAGCCCATTATAATGGGCTTATTTTTTGCCTATTTGAAGGGATAATCTCTTGAGTATCATTGTTGCACTAGATGCCAAAAGCCAATTTGATGCCTTAGCCATTGCAGAACAGCTAGATCCTGCCTTGTGTCGACTAAAAGTTGGTAAAGAGTTATTTACCCATGAAGGTCCAATCATTGTCAGAGCACTTCAAGATAAAGGTTTTGATGTTTTTCTGGATCTGAAATTTCATGATATTCCAAATACGACGGCACAGGCTGTCTGTGCGGCAGCTGATTTGGGTGTATGGATGGTCAATGTTCATGCATCTGGTGGCCGGAAAATGATGGAAACCTGTGTGGAACGTCTACAGGCCGGTAACTATAAAACCCAGCTTATCGCTGTGACAGTGCTGACTTCCATGGGGCGTGAAGACCTGCAGGATATTGGTCTGGATATTGATCCGGATGAGCATGTAAAGCGTCTGGCTCAACTGACTAAAGACAGTGGTCTGGATGGGGTGGTGTGTTCAGCTCAAGAAGCAAAAATGTTACGTGAAACATTAGGCCAAGACTTTGCTTTGGTAACACCCGGTATTCGTCCTGAAGGCTCAAATGCCGATGATCAGAAGCGTATTGTGACACCGAAACAGGCGATGCTGGATGGCTCGACTCATCTGGTGATTGGCCGTCCTATTACCCAGTCTAAGAATATGCGTCAGACTTTAAAAGATATTTTGGCAACGCTTTAATATGATTTGAATGACAAAAAGCCTTTCAGTCGAAAGGCTTTTTTTATATATTGAAAAAAATGGTTATAAAATAAAAAGGAAAAATGATGACTTCATCTGAACCACAATTAGAAAAAGAACAGAATGACGTGATTCAAAATGTTCAACAGGCGGAACAGCTTAAGCAACAAGAACAGCAACAACAGCAGGCAAGCTCAGCAGATTGGACAGCAGGGATCGATGTGGTCAGTTTGGCATCTGATGCCATCAGCCTTGCTTCGGATGTTATTGAAACAGTAGGCGATGCCTTAAGTGATATTGATTTAAGTTTTTAGTCAGCCCTTCTTGCTTGTGCTTCGTTTTAAAATCCTGCTTTAGAACTTAGTCAGGAAGGAGAGTTCCTCTTTAGAAAAGAGAGATTTAGGGAGATTGAGAAAGCAATAAAGCAATTAAATCGCTGCCAGTACACTCACCATGACTGGTGCTAACAGTGACAAAATAAATCCACTGACCATAGCATGCGGAATAAAATCGTGACCGCAAGCCTGCTTAACCATCGGTAAAGTCACATCCATTGCAGTTGCACCTGCTGCGGAAATGGCAGATCTCGGGTATCTCCAGCCCATACAATACATCAGTAAGATGGCAAAAATTTCTCTAAACAGGTCATTCATTAGTGCAATGCTGCCGAGTTCTGCATTTCGAAGCTCGGTCACGACAACGCCTGACATTGAGTAAAATCCATAGCCTTGTGACAGCATGATCAAATCTTTCAGGCCAATCTGTGTGTTCCAGAATGAATACAGCATAACTGCGAATAATGAACCGAAGATACAACCGATCGGAACCAGAAGAATTTTGATATTTAACCAAGAACGATCCAGTGGCGAATAAGCCAGATCTAAACCAATGAAAAACATAAATACCAGTAACAAATGCCAGGTGCTAATGTGTAAGGACAGATCAAACAGACTCAAGCCAGCATGTAAAAAGTATCCGCCTGCGAGTGCCAAAAAAGCATAACTCATATTCAGTAAGGATTTAATTACCAGATCAAGGGATATTCTGCCTGAACTGGGAAGAAAACCAGCCCACTTGAACAGCAAATAGCAAATAGCAAAAGCACCGAGTGATGTCAGAAAGGCAATGCTGATGGATGTACTCAGAATCTGTAGGGGATGCTGTAATTCATCCACAAGCTGTGAGAATTCAAAGGCAATCGCAATCAGTAACACATAGCTGAAATAAGGTAAGAGCTTGAAACAGATTTTAATCAGCGATACTGGAATCCGTTTCGCCAAAGCAAAACCGAGTGCCAAACAGAGAAGAAGCTGAAAGATGAGCCAAAGCGATTGCATAAGTTTAATAGATTGAAAAAATTATCTTTAAATTATGCCATCGCTTGATGCTAGATGGTGAAAAGCTTTTAGCTAACTTTATTGAATAATCGATAATCTGCGGTATTGGGTTTCTTGGTTTTCAGCCAGTATTTCCAGGTATAAGTCGGCCATAAGGCAAAATTCTTGCCACCTTCCTGCTGATACCAGCTGACACAGCCAGATTGCCATACGGTCTGTTCAAACATATGTTGCACCTGCTGATTAAATGTATCTTGCGCCTGCTCTTTGACCATAATGGCATCGCTATGTGATTGATCGACCCGCTGCATGAGCTGCAAGATATAGTCAACTTGTGCCTCAATCATAAAAATCACAGAGTTGTGTGCCAATAGGGTATTTGGGCCCAGTAATTGAAACAGGTTTGGGAAACCTTTCATGCAAATTCCATAATAACTTTCACCCCCCTGTTTCCAGACCTCATTGAGCTGTAGATTATCCAGCCCAGTACATTGAAAATTCTTCATATAGATGCGTGGATCGGTAATGAACCCGGTGCCATAAATCAGACAGTCAATTGGCCGCTCCTGACCATCTTGGGTAATGATGCTATTTTCAGTAAGTTCCTGAATCTTTTCAGTCACCAGTTCTACATTCCTGCGGTTAAAAGTCGGGAAATAGCTATTGGAAACCAGAATACGTTTACAACCCATGATGTAATCCGGAGTGAGTTTTTGAGCTAACTCAGGATCTTTAATCTGGTATTTGATGAACAGTTCTGCCAGTTTCTGGGTGTATTTCATGATGCCGGGTTTAACGATGGGGATGACCCGCGATTCATTTGACCAATATAAGCGGGCACGGTGCAGTTTTCGGAACCAGTCATATTTTTCAAATAGTGTCTTTTCGAGATGGTGATAGACACGTTCATCGCGAGGAATGATCCAGGCTGCAGTACGTTGCATGACATAGAGTTGTTTGCATTGTGGGGCAATTTCCGGAACATATTGAATGGCGCTGCCACCTGTGCCAATCGATGCGACATTTTTTCCATTTAAATCATAAGTATGATCCCATTGTGCAGAATGAAAGACTTTCCCTTGAAACTTCTCAATACCGGGGATAGGTGGAATCTGGGGAATGTGCAAAGGCCCTGAAGCAAATATGACAAATTGGGCCTCCAGGATACTTTGATCTTGTAACTGCAATTGCCACAGACAGCGCTCTGCCTGGTAATGCGCAGCCAGTACCTCGGTATTTAAGCGGCAGAAAGCACGCAGCTTATAATCGTTTACCAGATCCTGAATATAGGAAAATATCTCGGGTGCTTCGGCATAGCGTTTTGACCAGTTGCTTTTCGGCGCAAATGACAGGGAATATAAATGTGACTGCACATCACAGGCTGCGCCAGGGTACTGGTTGTCTCGCCAGGTTCCACCAAATTCATTGCCTTTTTCCAGCAGAATAAAATCATGGATGCCTTGCTGCTGTAAACGTATTGCCATGGCAATACCGCCAAAACCGGCGCCAATAATGGCGACTTTGGTAAAGGGTGGCGAGCGGGTGGCGCTTGTATTTTCCAGCATCATTGCATTCCTTGCTTATTTTAATAAGAGATTATTATCATCATTCACTGATAAAAGATTAGACCTAAAATTGATCTAAACGGCAATAGCAGTACACTTATTTTTATAGTACAACTAAGACTATCACATTGTATTTGTATGGTTATGAAACGTTCTGTTCTCAGTCTAATGTATTTGATTCAAGGGATGCGCAAGGCGGGCATAGACGTCGATCAGAAGCTGCAAAACATTGGACTGCGTGTCGATGCCTTTGATCCTGGCTCGATTATTCATCCGAGTTTGGAACATGATGTACTTAAGGTGGTAGGGCAGGAAATCGAAGCTGAGCAGGGATTATTGATTGGCCAGCATTATGCATTGGCAGGTTATGGTCCGTTGTTGATGTTACTGGTTACCAGTCCGACGGTACGTGATGCGCTGCATCAGGTGATCCGCTTTCAACAGTTGACGCATTTGACAGGACAATTGGGTTTGCAACAAAGCGAGCATCATAGCGCGCTGTGTTATCGACCGAAAAATCTGGAAGATGGTTTGGGTGTGTTGCTGGCACAGGCGGAGATTTCGGGAACTTTCAAGTTTATCCGTGATATCTACAAAATGATGGGCCTGTCCAAACCTGATTTACGGATCGAGTTACCATTTGCCCATCCGCAAGAGCCGAATACCTTAAAAGTCTATCATGATTATTATGGGACACAGGTTCAGTTCGATGCACCAAGTGCGGCATTCTGGTTTGATGAAGCAGTTCTGGATATTAAAATTCCGTCTGCGGATACGGTGACCTTTGCGCTGTATGAAGCCAAGTGTTTTGCTGAATTGCAACGTTTGCAACAGGATGAGCAGACACCGACAGTGGTGCAGCGCGTTCAGGATTATCTGGAAATACAAAGTGGTTTGATGCCGAGCATGGCCGAAACTGCGCAGGCGCTAAATATTCCGGAGCGAACCTTGCGGCATCAGTTACAGCAGTGCGATACCAGTTATAAACAGATTCGCGAAGACATTATTAAAGATAAGGCTTTGCGATTGATTGAATATAAACAGTATTCAATTGAAATGATTGCAGAGTTGTTGGGCTATTCCGAGCCGGCTGCTTTTAACCATGCCTTTAAACGCTGGTTTGGGCAAAGCCCTCGGCAATATGTGAAATAGCCTAAGCTTGTTTATGCCAAAGTGTTATAGTGTGTTGATTAAACTCCGCTATAATTAAATTGATCCCAAATAGTACGAAACTCTATGTCCGATTTTAATTCACAGCACAGCACCGCCTTTAGTCCGATTTCTCCTGCAGAACGTTATGCACAAGCAATATCTTCGGGACAGTTTATGCCTGATGATGCACAGGCAATGGCAGTACATGAACTGAATCGTGTCTGGCTGGAATTGATTCAGCGTTTTAAGGCCTCGAAAAAAGCCTTTCGCCGTTTTCGCCGTCAGACTTCTCCCAATGGCGTGTATATGTGGGGTGGTGTGGGTCGTGGCAAAACCTGGTTAATGGATCAGTTTTATGATTCGATTCCATTTCGCCGTAAAACCCGGATGCATTTTCACCACTTTATGCAGCATGTGCATCGTGAATTAAATAAGCTCTCTGGGCAGCGTAATCCGCTGGATCTGGTCGCGGATCAGATTTATAAAGACGCGGTGATTATCTGTTTCGATGAGTTCTTTGTATCCAATGTCACCGATGCCATGATTCTGAGTGATCTGTTCCAGAAACTATTTGAACGCGGGATTACTTTGGTTGCAACTTCGAACATTGCCCCAGATGGTTTGTATAAAAACGGGATTCATCGTGACCGTTTCCTGCCGACGATTGAACTGGTCAAGAAAAACTGTGTGGTGTTAAACGTCGATGCCGGCGTCGATTACCGTTTACGCGTATTAAAACAGGCGCAGTTATTCAAATTCCCATTAACCCATGATCATAAAAACTGGATTGCGCAACGTTTCAGCGCTTTGACTCAGACGCAAACCTGCTCTGAAGAGCCGATTATCATCAATAACCGTATTGTGGAAACTGTGTCACATACCGAAGATGTATTGTGGTGCGAGTTTTCTGAGCTGTGTCTAAAACCACGTAGCCCGGCTGACTTTATTGAAATTGCCAATATTTATAATACGGTTTTAGTCAGTAATGTGCCGCACCTGACCGATTTCCTCAATGATGGGACGCGCCGTTTTATTTATCTGGTCGATGAGTTCTATGACCGTGGTGTCAAACTGTTATTGACCTCGGAAGATAATATTATTGATATTTACCAAGGTGAAAAACTGGTCTTTGAAATTGAACGGACGCGTTCACGTTTACTGGAAATGCAGTCGGATGAATATCTGAATTCTGAACATCGTCAGATTCAGAAAACTATCTCGAGTGAGTAGGAAGCAGAATAAAAGCGCTGGTCATTGACTGGCGCTTTTTTATAAAAATAAGCAGGTAATTGATCGACAACTAGGGCCAAACATGGCTTAATCTTGATCTAAATATGATCGTGTATAACTAGAATGCATAATTTTTACTCGAAAATCTGAACTTAAGTCTAATTTCTACATTTCGAAAACTTTATACACTGTCATTAGGGTATTTAGCAGAATGATATCTCAATGCGGCTGAGCGACGTCTGATATGTTTATGAGGGTACTCATATTATGAAAAATGCTCAGTATTTAGCAATTTGATAATACTATTCAGCTAGATTTTAATCGGTATACTAGAATCTCTTGTATAAAAAGTAGCAATATCAGGAAAGACAATGACTGCACGTATTCAAAAAGGCAAGTTAGCGATTGCTAAAGAACTTTACGATTT
Organism: Acinetobacter sp. YH18001; assembly: GCF_013416975.1. Lineage (NCBI taxonomy): Bacteria > Pseudomonadati > Pseudomonadota > Gammaproteobacteria > Moraxellales > Moraxellaceae > Acinetobacter > Acinetobacter sp. YH18001. Next base: position 52,517 of record NZ_VPEU01000005.1, read on the forward strand.
TATCGAAAATGAAGCACTACCAGGTTCTGGTTTAGACAGCGAAACATACTGGAAAAACTTTGAACAAGTCGTTGTTGATCTTAGCCCTAAAAATAAAGCACTTTTGGCTAAGCGTGATGACATTCAAGCGAAAATCGATGAATGGCACCGCAATAACACATTTGAATTACAAGCTTACAAAGCTTTCTTGACTGAAATTGGCTACTTGTTACCAGAAGTAGAAGATTTTCAAATCAGCACTGAAAATGTAGACGAAGAAATTGCAGTACTGGCAGGTCCACAGTTGGTGGTACCGGTACGTAATGCACGTTACTGCCTGAACGCTGCAAACGCACGTTGGGGTTCTTTGTATGATGCACTTTATGGTTTCGATGTCATCTCTGAAGAAGATGGCGCGGAAAAAGGCAAAGGCTATAACCCGAAACGTGGTGAAAAAGTTGTCGCATTTGCCAAGAATTTCCTCGACGAAACTTTCCCACTCGCACAAGGTTCGCATGCAGACGCAACTCAATACGCAGTTGAAGCTAATGCACTGGTTGTTACCCTAAAAGATGGTTCAAAAACAACTGTGGCAGATGCGGCTAAATTCGTTGGTTACAATGGCGAAGCTTCAGCACCAACTGAAATCGTATTTAAAAATAATGGCCTGCACGCTATTGTGCAAATTGATGCCAGCAGCCCGATTGGCCAAACTGATGCCGCTGGTGTAAAAGATGTAGTTCTTGAAGCTGCGGTTACGACCATTCAGGACTTGGAAGACTCGATTGCAGCTGTTGACGCTGAAGAGAAAGTAGAAGGCTACCGTAACTGGTTAGGCCTAATGAAAGGTACTTTAGAGGAGTCTATTGAGAAAAACGGTAAAACTGTTACCCGTAAACTGAATGAAGACCGTACTTTCAAAAATGTAGAAGGTGGTGAAACTAAAGTTCACGGCCGTTCATTGATGTTGCTACGTAATGTTGGTCATTTAATGACGAACCCTGCGATTCTGGTAGATGGCGCAGAAATCTATGAAGGCATCATGGATGCATTGATCACTCCATTGTTGTCTTTTGCCGACATCAAAGGTGAAAACACCATCAAGAACTCGCGTCAAGGTTCAATGTATATCGTTAAGCCGAAAATGCACGGTCCTGAAGAAGTGGCATTTGCCGTTGAATTGTTTGAACGTGCAGAACAGGCACTAGGCTTACCTGCAAAAACTTTAAAAATCGGGATTATGGATGAAGAACGCCGTACTTCTGTGAACTTGAAGAACTGTATTGCACAAGCCAAAGATCGTACCATCTTCATCAATACAGGTTTCATGGACCGTACCGGTGATGAAATCCATACCTTTATGGAAGCTGGTCCATTCGTTCGTAAAGGCGAAGTAAAAGGCCAAATCTGGTTCCCGGCTTATGAAAACCGTAACGTGATGATCGGTCTGCAAGCAGGTTTACGTGGCAAAGCACAAATCGGTAAAGGCATGTGGCCAAAGCCAGACATGCTGCTTGACATGTACAAAACCAAAACTGAACATCCTGAAGCAGGTGCGAGCTGTGCATGGGTTCCATCACCTACAGGTGCGGTGATTCACGCGATTCACTATCATCAAATTAATGTTGCAGACCGTCAGCAAGAACTATTGTCGACTCAGCCTTTATCTCTAGATGACTTGTTAACGCCACCATTAGCAACAGACACTAACTGGTCTGAAGAAGAGAAAACCAAAGAACTTGAAAATAACTGTCAGGGGATCTTGGGCTATGTAGTTCGCTGGGTAGACTTAGGTGTAGGTTGTTCTAAAGTACTCGACATCAACGATGTCGGTTTAATGGAAGACCGTGCGACTTTACGTATCTCTTCGCAGCACGTGGCGAACTGGTTGCGTCATGGTGTGGTAAGCCATGAGCAAGTAGAAGAAGTGATGCAGCGTATGGCGAAAATTGTAGATCAGCAAAATGCCAATGATCCGTTGTATACGCCAATGTCTGCAGACTTTGCCAACAATATTGCATTCCAGGCAGCGTCTGACCTGATCTTTAAAGGTGGTGAACAGCCATCAGGTTATACCGAGCCACTTTTACATGCAGCACGTTTAAAGTTAAAAGGTTATACAGGTGACTAATCCCGTCTAACTTAAAAAAGCCTCTTCGGAGGCTTTTTTATTGTCTAATGGTAAGCGGCTGTCTTTCTGACTAGAAATTTTTCAGCTGAACTCTTAAAGTGGAGCAAAGCTTGCGAGGAACAATAAAATGATGACGGTATATCAGGACTTAGACCAGCAGTTTATTCATGGTCAGTGGCAACATGGAACTTCAACCAAAATCATAAAAAATATCAATCCTTTTACCCAAACCGAAATTATGAGTCTTGCAGCTGCCAGCTCTGTCGATGTAGACAGTGCGTATACGGCAGCAGAACAGGCTTTTCAACAGGGTGTTTTGAATTCCATTGGAGTCCGTAAAACAGTATTGCAAAATTTAATTAATATTATTCAGCAGCGCCGTGCAGAAATCATTGACTGGCTGATTATTGAATCAGGCAGTACGCGCATTAAAGCCGGCCTTGAAATGGATGCTGCCTTGGGGATTATTCAGGAAAGTCTGGCATTTCCAGATCAGCTGAAAACTGAACAGCTCGAAAGCAAAGATCCAGTACGGAAAAGTTTGGTCTTGCGTAAACCTTTAGGCGTGATTGCAGTCATCAGTCCATGGAACTTTCCATTTCATCTGTCCTTGCGTTCAGTGGCGACAGCGATTGCCTGTGGTAATACGGTTGTCTTGAAACCAGCCAGTGATACGCCGGTGACTGGCGGTACATTAATCGGGAAATTATTTGAAGAAGCCGGTTTGCCTCCAGGTGCATTGAATATTGTTGCTGGTGCTGGCAGTGAAATCGGGGATTATTTTGTCGAGCATTCAGTACCAAAAATGATTTCATTTACCGGCTCGACTGAAGTGGGGAAAAGTGTCGGCAGTAAAGCTCTGGCCAGTTCCAGAATCAAACGTTTGGCACTGGAACTGGGCGGCAATGCACCCTTGGTGATTCTGGATGATGCCGACCTTGATCTGGCGGTTGAACTGACCTTGATGGGGCGTTTTATGCATCAGGGACAAATTTGCATGAGCACCAATCGGGTTGTTATCGATGCATCTATTCATGATGCTTATGTGGATAAGCTTCTGGATCGGGTCAAAATGATTCCAGTGGGCGATCCGAATCTGGAAGATACCATCATCGGGCCGATCATTAATCGGAGTCAGGTCAAAAAGCATCAACAGATCATTCAGACAGGCAGCGAGCAGGGCGCACAGCTGGTATATGAGGGCGGAATTGAAGGAAATCTGGTCTATCCGCATATTTTCATTAACGTCGCAGCCGATTCTGATTTAGCACAACAAGAAAGCTTCGGTCCGATTTTACCGATCTTAAAAGCACGTGATGAGGCCCATGCTTTAAATCTGGCCAATGCAACAGAGTTCGGTTTGTCCAGTGCAGTCTGTACATCAAATATCGAACGCGGCAGCGCTTTTGCGGCACAACTGGATATTGGCATGACCCATATTAACGGGATCAGTGTTGCAGATCAGTCTAATGCACCCTTTGGCGGCGAGAAAAACTCAGGACTCGGACGTTTTAATGGTCGCTGGATTTTTGAGGAGTTTACCCGGACACACTGGTTGACCATACCGAATTCATGATACTCAAATCTATATCAATATTACAGGTTTGGCTCAGACATCAGGTTATAATCGAGTGGTCGAATGATTTACATTAATCCGCCATGTGTGCCAACTTTAAACCTTTAAGCTTAGAACAATTGCATAATCTGGGGTTGCCCGAAATTCCCTTTGAATATCCGGAAGAGGTCTATCCCAATTATGCTACACCGCTGTTATTTCATTCAGCTCAAGGACTGGAATGGCGGTCGGTAAATTTTGGCCTGATTCCAAAATGGGCAGAAGATAAAAGTATAGCTACCAAGACCTATAACGCCAGAAATGAAACTTTATTGCAAAAGCCAACCTTTGCTGAAGCCACTGCCAAATGTCATTTTGGGGTCATTCCTGTTGCCGAGTTTTATGAGTCCAAATATTTTGACAATAAACCACAGCGTTGGGGTATAAGACGTCAAGATGGTCAGGCGACTTTTATTGCGGCAGTATATGAGATTACACGAGTACAAGGGGAAATTGTACGATCTGCCAGCATGATTACGATGGATGCCATTGACCATCCGATGATGAAAGAATTTCATGAGCCTGGAAATATCAAACGTTCGGTGATCGTAATTCCACATGAGCGACTACAAGAATGGCTGACACTGAGTCATCCGGATATTCGGAGTTTTGTACACGGCTTTCCGGAAGAAGAGTTTGAATGTTCACATGTCCCCAAAGAAAAAATCAAAAAAGCCAGCCCACAACTGAACTTTTTTGATTCTTAGAAAGCTCCGGTGAATTATTTATTATTGAAAGTATGCCAATTCGCCAGCGTCTATTTAAAAATAAAAAGTAGGGCTTTTAACGAGCCAGGTTTTTAAAAATATGACGTAAACTTTCCATGGTTTTTTCAATTTGCAAAGGCGTCAAGCCTTCAAATGACTGCTCTAGTACTATATTGGTCAGATCATTGATCTTATGTGTCATTTTCATGCCTTTTTCGGTCAAAAATACCCGGGTAATTCGTGCATCATCTTCACATGAATAAGTCTCAACCAGACCCTCATCTTTTAAGCGATAAACAATTTTAGTGGTGGTCGACATTTTAGATACGACCATCTCTGATAAGTCGGATACACTCGCACGCGGTTTGGATTTTAAGGCAAGAAGGATACGGCGGCGCGAATTGTCGACACCATATTTTTTAAGTGCGTGATCGACATTAAGTACATATTGAGCATGAACCTGAGTAACCCAATAATAGGGAAAGTTTTCTAAATTAAATTCTTCCGTACACGGTAAAAATTTTGCATATTTCTTAGTCATGAAATGTTCCTTGTATTTATTTTTCTAGGGCCCGTCCATTTTATGAAAAAGTTTATGCATGTTTCAACCTTTATTTTAAAAATGTTAAAGAGATTGCACTTTTTAGTTTTTCTTAATAGCCCCAGAAGTCGAGCAGTTCTGCATATGCGCTGATTCAGGACAGAGAATGGCCATTTTAAATCGGATGAAAGGCAATAATATTTTGTGTAAAATTAATACTTAATTGTATATTTCTGAGGCGGAATCATTTTCCGCAATCGTTTGTCATTCGACAGCATGATTCGCTTATCGGCCAAAATGCAATCACTCTGATTTTAATCAACCAGACAATTTTGCTGATGGATCCATGCAGTTATGTGGAGGAATTTCCCCATCAAAAATTTCAAGCTCTATTTTAACTGATTGCTTTTTTAATCGGTATATATTTGATGGCTGAATTTTTAGTTCACTTTAAAAGTGTTTGAGCTAATGAATGGTAATTACTGCATATTTTTAATTAAAGTAAAATAATTTGTGAAGAAAAAATTAAGTTTAATGCGTTTTATACACACTGATTAATGAAAAAAGTCTAAGGAAAATCATAATCATGTAATTTTTTTATAAATTAATACATTACAAAATACTCAGTTTATGCATAATGGAATGGTCTTAAGTTACATAGGTTAAATTTAATGGATCCCTCGCCGTGCGTTGATCTTCCATCTCTATTTCTAGCTTACTCGAACGGGGTAGTTCTCTAATGGAATTTTTATTAGATCCCGGAATTTGGGTAGGTTTAATTACTCTTATTATTCTTGAAATCGTTTTAGGTATTGATAACCTAGTCTTTATTGCCATTCTGGCTGAAAAACTTCCTCCTGAACAACGTGATAAAGCTCGTGTCATCGGTCTTTCACTCGCATTATTGATGCGTCTGGGCCTGTTGTTTGCCATTGCTTGGCTGGTCACTTTGACTCAGCCGTTGATCACCCTGTTTGACTGGACCTTCTCCGGTCGGGACTTGATCTTGTTATTTGGTGGCTTGTTCTTGGTGTATAAGGCCGTCACAGAGTTACATGAAAAGATAGAAGGTAAGCCTGAAGTCAAATTGACCACTAAGGTGGTTTATGCAAGTTTCACTGCTGTTGTTGCCCAAATTGTGGTTTTAGATGCTGTATTCTCTTTAGATTCAGTGATTACTGCAATTGGGATGGTCGACAATATTTACGTCATGATGGCTGCAATGATTGTTGCGATGGGTGTAATGCTACTGGCATCGAAACCATTGACCAGTTTTGTAAACCGTCATCCAACCGTGGTGATTCTGTGTCTAAGCTTCCTGCTTTTGATTGGTATCAGTCTGATTGCAGAAGGTTTTGGTTTCCACATTCCAAAAGGCTATATCTACTCGGGTATTGGTGTCGCGATCTTGATCGAAGCGTTCAACCAGTTCGGCCAGCGTAATGCAGCAAAGCATGAATCTAAGATTCCTTTGCGTCATCGTACGGCTGATTCTATTTTGAAGTTAATGGGCGGCAAGCTGGAAACCACTGATACTGACAAAAATGAAGCTCAAGAAGCCTTTGCAGATGAAGAACGTTACATGATTGGCGGGGTATTGACCCTTGCAGAGCGTTCAGTCGCTTCGATCATGACACCGCGCAGTCAGATTTCATGGGTCGATCTAGAGGATAGCCCGGAACAGATCCGTGAAAGAATTCTATCTGTTCCCCACAGCCTGTTTCCGGTATGTCGTGGCAGCCTGGATAAGGTGATTAGCATCGTACGTGCCAAGGAATTACTGGATGTGCTGGAAGAACCGGAAGAGTTAAAAGCCCTGATCAAACGCCATCGTCCAATTTATATCTTTGAAAAGATGAAAGTTATTGATGCGATCAATACTTTGCGTACCTCTAAAGGCTCTTTGGTCTTGGTGAGCGACGAGTTTGGTAATGTACAGGGTCTGATCTCACCACTAGATGTATTTGAAGCCATTGCCGGTGAGTTCCCGGATGCAGACGAACAACTTGATTTGGTCAGAATTGACGATTCTCACTGGATCGCTTCAGGTATGCTGGATCTGTATCAGCTTGAGCTTGAACTCGGCATGATTGATCTGATTGATGAAGATGCTGGTTATATCAGTGTTGCGGGTCTGATTTTGGATAAAACCAACAGTGTGGTCGAAGTCGGTACTGAATTGGATTATCAAGGTGTACAGTTCAAAGTCACTGAAATTGAAAGCAATCGTATCAAATCAGTTAGTATTCATTACGCGGCTTAAACGCTTGTTTTAAACACTTGCTTTGTTCAAATCTTGAAGGTCAGTTGCTCTAGTGGCAGCTGACTTTTTTTAATGCATCTTTTCTCAAATGTCCTTATTAAAAACAAAGTGAGGTCATTGTTCAGACAGATTTTTTATCATTCGATGCAGACTATCACTCAAGTTGGATATTGAGCTGAATGGCCTGATATTGCACTAGAGTTTTAAGTCTAATAGTCAGGTTCGTAATGCAGCATAAGCAGAATCACATACTGGATATTGATCAATAGAGCCTGTTAATTAAAGCTTAAAAGTAACATTCAAATCCTGCTGGATAATTAAATTATAATTCATATGATTTCAGTTGGATCATGCAAAAACAGATCAAACAAAATTTTGATCTCTTTGGCGGAAATCGGTAGATAAATTACATTAAGTTATATGAAGCCTGTTCAGTTAACCACCGATTATGCTCAAAATAGTTTCAGCGTAGGATTCAGAAACAACCTATCTCTTCAGAAATTAGTAGAAAATGTGAGCGATGTACAGCTAAAAGTGGGGTGTCAGGTCTATGCAAACCTGCAAACATCCCTTAAAGCTGTTAGCAAACTAAACTGCTCCCGGCAAAATTTGAAAGTTGGCGTATTGTCGGATGCTTTCAGTATTAAGTTGATGGACTTCATCCAAAAAAGCCACATTAAAACTGCCAAGCTGTGGCGCACGTTCAAAAGCCCGTTGACCTGCAATTGCAAAATGCACATGTGCAGCGAGTGCTGCGATTGCGGGAGAACTTACAGCACTATAGGCTGCAATCAGTGCACCAAGTGCACAACCGGTGGCCGTGACTCGCGGTTGTAAATATGATCCGCCTGATACTTGTATTACCGGATAATCTCTGGAAATGATGTAATCAGATTCACCGGAAATCGCGACACAGTCACAATGCGCCAATAAGCTTTGTGCCTGTAAATAAACATCGGCACTATTGATGGTACTGTCCACACCTTTGGATTCGATCCGCTTGCCAGCCAAAGCACCAATTTCAGAGGCATTGCCCCGTAAAATTGTCGGATGGGAATTGAGTAACTGATCTACCGTATTCGAGCGCCAATGCAGTACCGTTCCATAACCAACCGGATCCAGTACCCATGGTTTTTTCAGACGATGTGCCGTTTCCGCAGCAATGTGCATGGCCTGTACTTGTTCGGTGGTCGGTGTACCCAGATTGAGATTGATCGCAGCTGCAATTTTGGCAAAGCTTTCGGCCTCAAAAGGATTATCGATCATGGCGGGGGAAGCATTGGCAGCCAGCACCACATTGGCCACATAATTACTGGCCACGGCATTGGTCATGATATGCACCAATGGCTGATGTTGCTGTAACTTTAACCATGCCTCGCAGATTTGATCCAGAAGCGTGTGCTGTAGTGCTTGCGTAGAAGTATTCATAATGATCATCTGTCAAAAAGGAATCTAAGTCGTATCTTCGCTCAGCGGGTAAAATAATGGTCCTGATGCTTACAGCTACGGCAGAACAGGCTGACATAGTCACTGGCATCATAATCCACCGAAAGCTCCTGTGAACCGCAGTGCATACAACGTTTCTGCGAATAAAATTTCAGGCGCGGTTCAATTTTATGCCATGAGCGCCAGACCGGCTGAAAGAAAATATTCTCATCGTAACCCAGGAAGCGATAAAACAGGATTTCACTCATCTTGCTGAAGGCCAGTTGTGGCGGGCGTGGCAGGGTGGAGGTTTCCCATTTTTCCGTGACAGAACGTTCCCGATACTGTTGTAAGGTTTTTTTCAGCAGATTGGTATTAATAAAATTTTCATTGCGTGTTTTAAGCGCTTTTTGCTTATATAGATATTCCAGTGCGGTCTGTACCAGATAATAAATCTGTCCCACTGCCAAGACATCTAAAAGGCGATAGCAAAAGGTCTGAAAGCTCTGATTTCCGGCAATCTGCACATTCCAGCTACGACAGTAAAATTGCACAAACTGAATGATCTCCTCATATAGCAGACAATACAGGGCATCTTTGACTTCATCTGCACTTTTAAAGGGCACACCTTGACTCAGGTTCTGATAAAACCAGTTGCGTAGTTGCTGGGTAATGCTGAACAGGCTCGGTTCAGAATAGCCATCCAGACGTACATTAATATAATAGTGCTGATTTTCCTGTTGCACATCTTTGGGAATTAAAATCTGTTCTCTGAGCATATTTTTGATCAGACCATGTTGAAACAGATAGTTCGGACTGATGGAAAAATAGCGAATATGATGCCAGTCGATATATTCGCGGTGCTGGCTATATTCCTGTACTTGTTCATCTAAAATCGAAAGTAAAAACAGTTTATTGATAAAACTGAGCTGATTGAGCTCAGGAACCGGCCGGTCCTGTTTTTTATGATAGAGACGATTTTCCTGTAAACGGACTTCCTTGAGCATGCGTTTACGCTGGGCCAGACACTGTGCGCAATAACAATTATTTTTTTGATCTGGATGAAGCTGATGTTGGCAATGGCTGCATTCATGGTAACTCATCTCCTGATCATACTGTTCCGCCTCAATCCAATACATCGATGCCTTACATAGCGGGCAGTGGGTGCTTTCATCAAGCTGTTTTTGCAGAACACTGAATACCATGGGCGCGAGCAACTTTAGAATGGACGGGCATTTGATTATACACCGCTGATGCGAGGCAAATGTAGTTGACTGATGCTATTTTACGTCAGCAAAAAATACACGCGCACATGAAAAGAGCTACCGAAGTAGCTCTGATCTTAAAAACATGAAATGACGGGTTTTAGACTGGGCATGGTAAGGTTTCGTCTTGTTGTCCGCGATGTTTGGCGTGAATTAAGGCTTGAACTTTTTTAGATGGAACTTTCTTGGTACCGAGGGCATCGTAGCTGTTGAGAATGGCAGTCACTTCATGTGCCTGAAGAGGAATACCTTCACAGCTCATCAAGAGTGCAATGACTTTATGGTCAATATTGGCCTGATCCAGTGTTTGCAGGGTTTTGATATTTTCCATTCGTACAATATGTTTTTTTAAGTACATGGCTCACCTCATGGTTATCATTATTCTTTAATTTTAAGGGCGGGGAAATACAGCTTAACTCTAGCAAGAAGTGTGCTTATTTTTTAATCTGTATTTGTGAAGTGTAATTTGGATATCAATATATATCTTTAAATCAAATGTTTATAATAATGTAAGAAATTATGATTCTGGCTGTTTATTTGGCATAGATATTTCTTAAGCTTAATCGAATGCTGCACAATTAGGCAAAATGCATTGAAAGTGGTGCGTACAATGCCCATATTAGAGCGAACAATACAAATGCACAGACAGCGTTTAAAACTTGGCGTATGATTTTGACATGAACAATGTCGAATAAGATAAAGATTAGGACAGGACATGAATATTGCGGCAAACCCGGTGATCGAAGCGGATCAAACCATTTATTTAAAAGACTACCAAAAACCCTCCTTTATCGTCGATTCTATCGAGCTGAATATTCAGGTCTATGCGGATCATACGCTGGTCAGCAGCAAACTGCAGATGCAGCGTCAAACTGCCGGTGATCTGGTCTTGCTCGGACGAGATCTGGAACTGCAATCGATTCAGTTAAATGGTCAAATACTCAATGCCAGTGACTACAGTCTGGATGCTGAGCAACTGCTGATTGCCAATGCACCTGATCAGGTATTGCTTGAAATCGTGGTGAAAATTCATCCGGAAAGCAATACTATGCTGGAAGGTCTGTATCAGGCCAGTTCAGATCTGTTTGTAACCCAAAATGAGCCAGAAGGTTTCCGTAAAATTACCTTCTATCCAGACCGTCCGGATGTGTTGTCGGTCTTTACCACACGTGTCGAAGCAGACAAGAAATATCCTGTTTTACTCGCCAATGGTAACCTGCTGGAAACCGGTGAAGTCGATGCCAACCGTCATTACGCCATCTGGCAGGACCCGACCAAAAAGCCAAGTTATCTCTTTGCCTGCGTAATTGGTGATCTGGCGGTGATGAAAGATTCCTATGTTACGTCAGAAGGCCGCAATGTGGCACTGGAAATCTATGCAGAAGAAAAAGATATTCCAAAATGCAAGATTGCCATGGAAGCGCTAAAACATTCCATGCGTTGGGATGAAGAGCATTATGGCCTGCCATATGACCTCGACAATTACATGATCGTGGCGACCAGTGCATTTAATATGGGTGCCATGGAAAACAAAGGGCTGAATATCTTCAATACCTCATGTGTGCTCGCCGATGAAGAATTTACCACTGATGCTGCGATCATGCGGGTACAGTCGGTGATTGCCCATGAATATTTTCATAACTGGACTGGTAACCGGATTACCTGCCGTGACTGGTTCCAGCTCTGCTTGAAAGAAGGCTTGACCGTGTTCCGTGACCAGTCTTTCTCGGAAGATTTACAGTCGGCTGCGGTACAACGTATTGATGATGTAGCAGTTCTGAAAGCACATCAGTTCCCGGAAGATTCAGGGCCGCTATCACATCCGCCGCGTCCAGATCATTTTGTAGAAATTAACAACTTCTATACTGCCACTGTTTATGAAAAAGGGGCTGAAATTAACCGCATGATGGCGACCTTGCTCGGTAAGGAAAAATTCCGTCAAGGAACCGATGAATATTTCCGCCGTCATGATGGTCAAGCAGTAACAGTTGAGGATTGGGTGGCTGCACTGACAGCAGGTTCAGGTGTGGAGCTTTCAAACTTCCTGACCTGGTACAATCAGCCGGGTACACCTAAACTTCAAGCAAAAGCTGAATATGATGTAGAGACACAAATCTATCGCCTCAGCTTGAAACAAAGCCTGAAAACCCATGCTAAATATCCAAATCTGAAAGCCGTACCCATTCCAGTCGCTTTGGCATTGTTTGATGCTGAAAGCGGTGAGCAGTTAACGCTGAACTCTGAGGCACTCTTTGAAAATGGCGTCAAAGATGGGGTATATCTGTTTGATCAGGATGAAGCCACGATCGAATTTAGCGGTGTGACAGCAAAACCGGTAGTGTCCTTGCTGCGTAATTTCTCTGCACCAGTGAATCTGGACTTTGACTATTCAGAAAAAGAACTGGCTTTCCTGTTGCAATATGAAACGAATGGTTTTAACCAGTGGCAAGCAACTCAAACTTTACTCGAGCGTATCTTGCTGGATGATCAGCCTGCAGAAATTTATATCGAGGCCATGCTTAATACCTTGCCGGATGTGATTGAGAAAGATCCGCTGTTGGCATCACGTTTGTTTGATGTACCGTCGGAAGGTTATTTAGGTAGCCGTATTGATCAGGATTATAATCCGGTCATGATTCAGGAAAAGCGTGAGGCTTTGCTGCATACTTTGGCACGTGCCTTTGGTGAAACAGCGAAAGAAACTTATCTCAATCTGGATCCTGATCTGCAATCTGAATTCTCGCAAGCGATGGGTGTGCGTGCTTTAAGAAATATCATGCTCACGATGATGGCTCGTCAGGGAGATGCATTTGCCTTTGATTTAGCCTATGAGCAATATCACACGGGGAATATGTCTGAACGTTTGGGTGCACTGAAAGTCTTGGTCTGGAATGATGCACCACAAGCACAAGAAGCTCTAGCCGATTTCTACAGCCGCTTTGAAGATGAAGCCTTGTCTTTAGACCAATGGTTTATGGTTCAGGCAGCCCATCCAAAAGCAACGGACGAAACCATTGCGTATCTGACCCAGCATCCAGATTATGATCTGGCGGTGCCTAACCGTATTCGTGCAGTCAGTGGTGGTTTGAATGCCAACCCAGTCAATACCTGGAGCTTTGGCGTACAGCATTTTATTGGTCTGGCGAAATATCTGGACGAGAAAAACCCGATTGTAGGCTCACGTTTGCTACAGGTATTGTCACGCTGGTATACCTTGGCAGAACCGCAACGCAGTGAAGTGAAAGCACAGCTTGAAACCTTAAAACCACTGGTTAAATCTAAAAACGTGTCTGAGACACTCAATAGTATGCTCAGCGTATAACATCAATATTCATAAAAAACCGGATCGACCTGATCCGGTTTTTTATTTCCTGTTTATTTCAAACGCTGGCTTTAAATACAGTTGAATTTCTCTAAAGGCTTAGGTAAGTACCAAAGGGTGTTACAGTATGATTATACGGAAAAGAGTATTTATTTATTAAGCTGTAAGCTAGGTAAAGGGATCTACAGATTCGCTTACTAGAGGTTGTCCAAGATATGTTAGTGAAAATTGAAGATGGTTTTTATTTAAATAGCCAGCATATTATTGCCGTACATGTCAGCAAGAATCCTGAAAATGGCTTACTTGAAATCTCCATTCAATATACGCCGCATTCCATTCAGCAGGTCGGGGAATACAAGAAAGTATTTCAAAGCCAGCTTGATGCAGAAATCTTCTTGAGTGAGCTGAATCAAAAGCTTCGCTAAAAGCCTGCTCAGCTCAGGCTTTCATCAATACCTGTTATTGTCTGACCACCAGTACTGGAATATCAGAAAGTGCCAGCACATTTTGCGCCACACTGCCCAGCATGAGTTTTTGCAAACCTTTACGGCCATGTGAACCCATAATAATGACATCAGTCGGTGATTCATTTGCAGCCTGTAAGATTCCTTCTGAAGGTGCCATACCATGCAGGATTTTTGTCGTGACCTGTATGCCTTCACGAACAAAGCTCTGTTTCAGGTCATTTAAGCGATCAAGCGCATTTTGTTCTGCATGCATAAAGTAATCTGTGACTGCTGGAGCAACTTTATAAAAATCTACGCCCTTAAAAGGGTCAACCGCAATGACACTGAGTAAGGTGACATGGCTATGAAATACTTTGGCCAGTTCGAGGGCATGTTCTGCGGCAGCATAGGAAATCGAGGACTCATCGAGTGCTACGAGAAGATGATCATAATTATTCATGGTGCTTCCTGATATTTATTATTGCAGTAAGGAGAATAGGGTTTGGGTGGGTGAATCTCCATAACGTACGGTTTGGTTTGAAATCAAATATAGAAAACTGGGTAATGCGCACCTTGAAGATGCGCAAAGCTTTGATTATTTTTTCACGATCAGAACCGGAGTTTCACTGGCACCTAAAACATCCTGTGCAAAGCTGCCCAGAATCATTTTCTGGAAGCCTTTACGGCCATGAGAACCCATAACAATCAGATCTGCTTTTACTTCATCAGCAGTTTTGGCAATGTGTTCGGCATTGACCAGACCTGTGACGATCCGTGACTGAGCTTCAATACCTTCAGTCGCTGCAATCGCAGTGGCTTCTTTCAGGGCATTTTTGGCATTGGCATGCGCCTGTACAAAATATTCCTTCATGATAGATGAGCTGTAATAGAAATCAGCTTCAGTAAAAGGATCTTCTGCAATCAGGCTGATCAGGGAAAGCTGGCCACCAAATGCTTTGGCAATTTTTGCAGCATGTCGTACTGCGGAAAAAGAAATTTCTGAGCCGTCTACCGGAACTAAAATATGCTGATAGGCCATGATTTTTTTACTCCAAATGTTTATTGTTCGCTTCTGATTCATTGATAGCACAGTGACTCTACAGGTGCAATTGCAAAACCTAAAAAAATGAAAAAACTCATTAAATTACAACTATTATTCACATAAAACTGTAAAGAAATGGGCAAATAAATCCGAGCAAAAAACTGGGGATTTTCACCTCTGCTGCCAGAACGAACTGGATTAAGTTTTTGGTTTTTGAGCATTTCAGTTAAACTGCCTGCGCTTGATTTTTATCAATATAGGGAAATTGAAATTGTGAGATATATCGCGGTAAATCTTGTGCTGGTCAGCTCGATGATGTTAGCGGGCTGTCAGAATACCGTACAAAATAGCAGGCTAATTGCCAGTGCCTTCAATATGACCACGGGCCTACAACAAAAAGTGATGGATCGTTATGCTCCTGAAACTGTTCGGGTACAGAACAATATCGTGTACCAGCCGCTACAGGATTTAAGCTTCGATCTATATCAACCGCAGAATATTCAGAATCTAGGCCCGAGACCGACCATTGTCTGGATTCATGGCGGTGGCTGGATTTCAGGTTCCAAGGCACATGCCCGCGGCTATTTTAAGCTATTGGCGGCGCAAGGCTATAACGTGATTTCTGTACAATATCAGTTTGCGCCGCAGGTGACTTATCCGAGTCAACTTCAGCAAATTAATCAGGCGTTGGCATTTATCAACACGCATGCCGAGAACTACTACATTGATGCAGCACAACTGTATTTAGCCGGAGATTCTGCCGGTGCCAATCTGGCCAGTCATTATGCCGCATTGTTGACCAATCCAGAGTTTTCACAACAATCCAATTTCAGTCCAAATATTCAGCCAATGCAGCTCAAAGGCTTGATTTTGCATTGTGGTATTTACGATCTACAGGCCTTTGTGCAAAAAGCACCGGATGAAATCAAAATGGTCGAATGGGGCGTTTATAATCTGGTACAGGCTTATACGGGCGACCAGAAAGATGATGTCGAATTTTTAAAGCAGATTTCCCCGATCCAGCATATTTCAAATGCTTATCCGCCGGTGTTCATCAGTGGCGGTAATAAAGACTTTCTGACCGATACTCAGTCCTTACCTTTTGTAGAGACACTCAAGGCCCGGAATATTGCAGTGACCGAGGTATTTTATCCGGAATCTAAGGCCTGGCTGATTCATGAATACCAGTTTTTTATGGGCAAAAAAGAGAGTCAGCAAACCTTTATTCGCACCCTTGATTTTCTGCACCAGCATTCATTGTAAAATAAGCATTATTTAAAGTTTAATTTTCTATTTTAATTGGCTTGTTATTCAAAGCATGAACACTGAAATTTTGGAGATGGAAAAATGAATCCTGTATCGTGGGCCTACCTGTTACTGGCACTGGCGATTGTCGCCGAAGTCACAGGCTCTACATTTTTAGTAAAATCTGAAGGCTTTAGCAAATTATGGCCGTCTTTGGCAGTCGTGGTTTTATTCTGTATTGCATTTTATTTATTGTCGCAAGTGATTAAAGTCATTCCATTGGGAATCGCTTATGCCATCTGGGCCGGTGTGGGAATTGTTCTGACTGCAATTGTGGGTTATGTACTTTTCAAGCAGACGCTCGATGTGCCTGCACTTATTGGCATTGCACTGATTATTTCCGGTGTACTCGTCATCAACCTTTTTCCCAGACCGCAGGACATTCATAAAAGGCAGACATGATCGCTGCCCTTATTTGTCATTTTATTCTAATGATCAGTCATCAATTTTAAGTGACTTGAGGCTTGAGCTTAAATAGAAAATGAACCATTAATCCCAGTAATAGGCCCCAAAAGGCTGAACCAATCCCGAAAAACTGAATATTGGATGCGCTGAATAAAAAGGTCATCAGTGCCGCTTCACGTTCATGGCTTTGCTGAAAAGCCAGCGCGATGTTATGCCCAATGGTGCCGAATAAGGCAATTCCGGCCAGAATAGTAATCAGGATTGCTGGAAATGCCATCAGGACACTGGTCAAGGTCGCTGCAAATAGTCCCATCAAAATATAAAACAGCCCACAACTCATGCCTGCAATATAGCGTTTCTGTGGGTCGGGATGAGCTTGAGTATCCAGACTCACTGCCGCACTGATCGCAGCAAGATTGACACTAAAGCAGCCAAAAGGTGCCAGTATCGCCTGACTTATACCGGTCCAGCCTAAAATACCGTTTACCTTGGGTGGATAGCCATAGCTTTTAATTACTGCCAGTCCGGGTAGATATTGCGAAGCCAGATTGATCACCAACAGTGGTAAAGCCAGCCCTAGAACAGCTTGTAGACTAAATTCAGGTTGGATCCAGACCGGCTGGGCCATACTCCAGTTTAAACTCGGGATTGTAAAATCGATAAAGAAAGGGCAGAGCGCAATTGCGGTAAATACGGTAATCACGATGCTATAGCGTGTGCTGATTTTTTTTGAGATCAGATAAATGGCCAGGACACTGAGTACAAATTTCCAGGACTGTTGCAGGCTACCAAATACTGAAATACCAAATTTTAGCAATACTCCAGCCAGCATGGCACTGGTTAAACTTTGTGGAATAAAATGAAAAATACGCTCAAAAATTCCGAAGAATCCCAGCGCAGCAGTCAACAGTCCACAAATCAGAAACGCACCAATCGCTTCACCGAGGCTGTAATGACCCGCAGACGCAATGATCAAAGCTAGTCCCGCCGTTGACCAGGCAGTAGAAACAGGATACTGATATTTCCAGGACAGCCACACACCAGAGATACCTATGCCGATTCCCAGTGCCCATAACCAGGAACTGATTTGTGCCGCATTGGCGCCTAAGCTTTGTGCAGCTTCAATCACCAGTACAGCAGAAACACTAATGCCAATCAGGCAGGTAATCAGGCCGGCAATGACCGCAGTAAGAGACAGATCTTGTAATAGTTTTGGCATCGTCCATGACACAATTTTAAAAAGCGTTTAAATCATACGCTTTTCACGTATTTAGACAATATCTGTTTCAAGCTTTTATAAGGTAGAGCTGGCTAGCTTCATCCCAAAACCACAGAATAAAATGCCGACTATGGCCACACAACTGGCTGTCAGTTTGTAATGCTGGTTGAAATAGGAGGCCAGTTTTACCCCTGAGAAAATCAGAATGGACAGATAGGTCATGCTAATCAATTGCAAGATCAAAGCCAACAGAATGAAAGTCAATGCCGGATAAGGATAGCGAGGATCGACAAATTGCACAAAAAATGACAGGTAAAACAGAATCGCTTTTGGATTTAAAATACTGATGGTCAATGCAGTACGAAATGGCTGAATAGACGAAGCTTTAGCATCAGCCGCATTCATCTGCGGAATGGTCACTTTTTCTGTTGGACGAATGGTTTTATAGGCGGCACTTAATAGCTTCATCCCCAGATAACTCAGGTAGATGGCGCCGATAATCTTCAAAGTAATAAACAGGATTGGAAAAGCATGCAATAAAGATGCAGCCCCCAAAGCAGTACATACAATCAGAATCATGTCACCGGTATACACTCCCAGAGCACCTAAATAACCTGTCTTGATACCAAAACGTGAGGCAATGGACATGACATAAAGGGAATTGGGGCCAGGCAAGAGCACAATTAAGGTGGTGCCAATGATAAAGGTACTGAGATCTGTAATACCAAACACGAAGAATTCGCACAAGAAAAAGCCGATGCGGCATTATAGCAACATCGGCTGGTAAAATTTCTAAGATTTTAGCTTAACTTTCAACGGGATTGAGAAAGGTTTGGCCTAATAGCGCAGCCAGTTGCTCACGCGCTTTGATAAAACCCTGAATACCGCCTTGTAACAGTTCACTGGCCATTTGATCCTGCTTCAGCTGTTCCAGAAATGCTGCCTGACTGATCGGACTCAGTTCACCCTGCACAATAATAGCTGTCGCTGAAAGTTGCGGCTGAACTTCACGTTGATCATGGTTCAGTTCTGCCAGTAGATTTGGTGCAACGGTAAGAAGGTCACAACCGCTCAAGCCCAAGACCTGATCGATACTGCGGAAGCTGGCGCCCATAATTTCGGTTTGAATGCCATGGGCTTTATAAAACTCATAAATACTTTTAACCGATAACACGCCAGGATCTTTTTCGATTGGATAAGCATCCACACCTTCAGCCTTCTTGTACCAGTCCAGAATCCGGCCAACAAAAGGTGAAATTAAAGTAACTTTGGCATCAGCGCAGGCATGGGCCTGATGCTGGCCAAATAACAGGGTCAGGTTGGTATGAATGCCTTCTTCTTCTAAGGTTCTTGCGGCCTGAATGCCTTCCCAGGTTGATGCAATCTTGATCAGGATGCGGTCGGAGTCAATCCCATACTGCGCATATAGTGCCAGTAACTCTTTGGCTTTTGCGATGGTGGCAGCAGTATCAAAAGACAGGGAAGCATCGACTTCAGTCGAAACACGCCCTTCAATTAATTTCAAGATTTCAACGCCGAATTTGACGGTCAAAATATCAATGGTACGTTCAATTAGGGCATCATCCGCATAGCCTTCCTGCTGCGCCTGCTGATAGGCCGCTTCAATCAGGGCCTTGTTCTCAACTTGACTGGCCGCTGCTGTAATCAGTGATGGATTGGTGGTTGCATCCAGAGGACGAAATTTTTCAATTGCGCTCAAGTCACTGCTATCCGCCACAATTGTGGTCAAGTTTTTTAATTGGTCTAATGCGGTTAATGTCATTACGATCTAGTTCTATGGTTATTGCTTATGCATACTTTTATATCATAAACCCTGTATTTACCAAGTAGACTGAAGTGGTGTTTCTGTGATTATTCGCTACTTTTACGCTGATTTCGCAGATGATTAATCAAAAAATGAGCAGCTGTGCCCAAGTTGCTTTCCCGACTCCAGACCAGATCGATAAAATATTCAAACTTTGGGGTGAAATCGAGCAGATTCAGCACTTGCAGATTTTGCTGTAAATTCGGCTGTTTTTTTAGCATTTCCTGCGGGAGAACACCCCAACCCAAACCCTGTTGAATCATGCTACAGGCAGAATGATGATTGTCAGTGCGCCAGTAATGACGGGAATATAATAATTCAGGTTTAATATTACGGTCACGGCTCGCCACCACAATTTGACGGCTATTTAGAATCTGTTCAAAGCTGACCTGATCGTATTGGCTCAGTACATGCTGCTTGGCTGCGACAGGAATCAAGACTTCACGCTTTAATTCCACAAACTGTTCACGTGCATCGAGTTGTTCCCGCTCAAACATTAATGCCAGTTGTGCGCTACCATCCAATAGCATCTGTTGCGCATCTTCCTGAGGTGCACCAAAGACATTAATCTGAAGCTCGGGAAATTGCTGTTCCACCAGAACGACATAATCAGTCCAGCGCGTATGCAGTAATTCAGAAACGATGACGATATTCAGCTCAGACTCCAGGCCTGAACTTAGGGCAAGCGCATGCTGTTTCCACTGATTCATTTCGATTAACAGCTGTTCTGTTCTTTCATACAGTGTCTGTGCCTGCTCCGTTGGCACAGGTTCACGCCCAATACGCTGGAACAGTTGCAGATTCAGATCAATTTCTAAATTCGCAATTGACATGCTAATGGCAGAGGGAACTTTGCCCAATTTTCGTGCAGCTGCAGAGAATGAACCGGTTTCCATCACAGTTTTAAATACAGTGAGTTGTTCCTGATTAATATTCATGCAATCTTATCTATCAATTTTATTGAAATATTCTAACTCGATTAATCAGTTTAAAGAACATAATATGCGCGATTATTGATAAAAAACCGAGTAATGAAAATGTTGATTTCCAAAAGACGACTTGTGCATGCGCTTAGCTATGAAGTCATCCTGTTGGTGATCATTGCGATAGCTTTGAGTCTTATTTTTAATATGCCGCTAGAAGTCACAGGTGTACTGGGAATTGTGATGGCCGTGACCTCTGTCATCTGGAATATGCTGTTTAATCATTATTTCGAAAAATTTGAAGCGAAACGTCAACTGAAACGAACGATTCGAGTGCGTATTTTACATGCGATTGGCTTTGAAGGTGGTTTAATGCTCGCCACCATTCCAATGGTGGCCTATGCGATGAACATGGGGCTATGGCAGGCGATTGTGCTCGATTTTAGCCTGACCCTGTGTATTCTGGTATATACCTTCATTTTTCAGTGGTGTTATGATTCGATAGAAGAAATGCTTGGATATCAGCCTGAGCATCGAAAAATATAATAAGAAAAGCATAGAAAAAAATAAAGCACAGCTAATGTTACTTGTGCTTTATGTGGGGAATTTAGTAAACAGCAGTATTTCTTTGACACATAGCACACTTATTCGACTTGGTATTCATCTTAAACCCCTTTATAAGAGCAGAAGTTTTTATGCATTTGCATCTAAGGGGAATTATGAAGTTAAAATATAGCTTGTTGAGTTTAAGCATTGCCTTACTCATGACTGCTTGTGGCGGCGGTGGTGGTGAGAATGACAGCCATGCATCTAAGCCTGGGTCAGGTACGGTTGGCTCTAATCCATCAACAGGAAATAATGCTCAATTTACCAAAATTTCAGAATTTAAAGTCTTGGATGTGGGTTCGGAACTTACTGCTCAAGATTTCGGTTTAAGTACATGGAATCCTACAGCCCTGGTACGAACTGGTGATGTATTGTATATCGCCAATAGCCAATCAGAATCAAAAATTTTACGTTATGATTTAAAACAAAAACGTGCGCTGAGTGCAATTGACCCATTAAAAATTGAAGGCTTAGCAAAAAAATGGGACAGTCTTGCAGATATCGAAATCCATGCAGAACGCTTATATGTGGCCAGTTATGGTTCTAACCGTGTCGATATTCTAGATATTTCACAGCCTCAACCGAGCTTTGTGATGGCGCTAGGAACTGGCGTTTGGTGGGGCGATACAGTGAACCATGCTTTAGTTCACAGTAATGCTGTTACCGCAGATGACCGCTATATCTATGTCCCCGATATCGAAGGTCGTATTAATGTCTGGCGTCAAAGCGATGCTATTGCACAAAACCATTTAAAAGCGAAAAAGTTTGCTCGGCTTAGTCTTCCAGATTGTGGTCGTAACTGTAATGCACGTATGGAAGTCATGGGAGATCATCTGTATACCAGCCTTCCAAACGGTAAAACTTATGTGCATGACATTAACCAAATTCGTGAAAATGACACTCACATTGCACCTATTTTGACAGAGTCAAATCTTGCGACCCTTTTACACCGTCATGATGATGGTACTGTGTATACCGCAAGGAATGATGGTTCGATAGAAACATATCCTACTCAGGAATTTGGCTTAAAATCAATTCTGCCAAAGCACAATATCGACCAATTCAAAAAATATATCCTGAAAGGGCAAGCTGAAAACAGTCGTATCGAAAGAGCAGGTGATGTTGCGGTGTATGGCCAACAGTTGATTCATTTGTCTAATCAAAGGGTTAAGCTCTTGCCAATGGTCACATTACAGCAAAATAAGACCAAACAGCTGAGTTCTGCATTATTGTTGACTGAATTTAAAGCACAAAATCAAACACGTGTATTGCAAGATGGTGAATCTTGGGAGACGCTGACCAATAGTGCTGAACGTCATGTGTATATGAATCGGATTTTATCGGCAGAGCTGAGTAGCAACGCTTTAACGCTTAAAAGTTATAGCGCTGTTCCTGTTCGAAATTTACAAATTCGCGCCAAAATTCGTCATTCAGATGATTGGGTTATACTTGCAGATTTAGATGAGCTTACGCCATTTTCCACTGCAAAATTTAATATTAAATTGAATGATCAATCCCGCTTCCCGCTTGCAGATGGCAGTGGTTCAATTCAGTTGGCAGGTTTAAGTCAGACCACGCTGATACCAAGTGATATTTTCGATTTACATGTGACTTCTGAAACAGACGAGCATGTGAAAAAGCTCAATAAAATTCAGGCAAAATGGAAAATCTATTTTGGTAAATATGACGAACCAGGCAAATGGTGTCGAGTAACGCCTGTCTATGCGCGTGAATGGGTCATCATGATGACGAACTTAGCATATATGCTCAGTACCCCTGAATTTGAAAACCTCTGGTTTAATCATAAAGCAGTGATGGGCCATGATTTCTTTGGTAATGCAGGTCAAGTCGATGGGCCAAACGGTATTTATACGCCTGAAGACTATGTTCGTATCTACAAAGAGATTTTAAATCGTAACGAGATTAATCTTGGTATTACCAATATGGGGGGTGGTCTTGGTGGCGGTACCGTGCTGGGTGTCGATACTTGGCTATTCTATGGTCACTATCGTTTATCAGGTTTTCGTATTATTGCGCATGAATTCGGACATCATTGGGGGGGGCATAATAGCGCATGGGCGATGTCATCACATGGCTTCGAACCGATGGTGGATTGGTTGAACTTCTACTTCCAGCGCCGTCCTGGTTCACTGCCTTATATGGACCCAAATGTTAACACATTCCACCTCACTCCCGATGCAGCGCTGTGCCAGGGGGTTAATCAAAACATTGTGAGGGGTGTAGCATCAACAGCACCTTGGAATAAAGTTGACGAATACTTTAAAAATAATCCAATGCCAATACAGTAGGTAAAAGGTATAAAAAAGCTCCTCAATCGAGGAGCTTTTTTGAATCAAGGTAGCAGCTTATTTTTCAATAATCGCTGTAACACCCTGACCACCGGCAGCACAGATCGATACCAGTACACGACCTGAACCTTTTTGAGCAATCAGTTTGGCTGCCGTCGCAATAATACGACCACCAGTTGCTGCAAAGGGATGACCGGCTGCAAGTGATGAGCCTTTCACGTTCAGTTTTGCACGGTCAATTGAACCGAGTGGCGCATCCAGACCTAAACGCTCTTTACAGAATGCTGGATCTTCCCATGCCTTTAAAGTAGACAGCACTTGAGAAGCAAATGCTTCATGAATTTCATAATAGTCGAAGTCCTGAAGTTTTAGGCCCGCACGTTCCAGCATGCGAGGAACAGCATAAGCAGGTGCCATCAATAAACCTTCTTTCTTCTCGACGAAATCAACTGCTGCAGTTTCCTGAAAAGTCAGATAAGCCAAAACTTCATGACCATTGGCTTTTGCCCATTCTTCAGACGCTAGCAGAACGCAAGAAGCACCATCTGTCAGTGGGGTAGAGTTACCCGCAGTCATGGTACGCGCATCGCCCTTACCAAACGCAGGTTTAAGCTTCGCCAGTTTCTCGACTGAAGAATCAGCACGCAGGTTATTGTCACGCTCTAAACCCAGGAATGGCGTGATCAGATCATCAAAGAAACCTTCTTCATAAGCTGCTGCCATTTTCTGGTGTGAAGATGCAGCAAGTTCATCTTGCGCTTCACGGGAAATACCCCATTCTAGTGTGGTAATCGCCTGATGATCACCCATAGACAAGCCAGTACGTGGCTCACCATTTTTAGGTGCGTCCATCAATTCTTTGATATTAATTTTGGTCAAGGCTTTTAAACGGTCTTTGGCAGTTTTGGCAATGTTCAATTCAAGCAGCGCTTTACGTAAACCGTCACCAAATGCAATGGGCGCATCAGAGGTGGTATCTACACCACCGGCAATTCCTACTTCAATTTGGCCCAGTGCAATTTTGTTTGCCACTAAAAATGCAGCTTGTAAACCCGTACCACACGCCTGCTGGATATCATAAGCTGGGGTTTCTGGTGCCAGTGCCGTATCCAGAACACATTCACGAGTCAGGTTAAAGTCACGGCTATGCTTCAGGACAGCACCTGCAACCACTTCACCGACACGTTGACCTTGCAGATTAAAGCGCTCTACCAGACCATTTAATGCTGCGGTCAGCATGTCCGAGTTAGAGGCAGTAAAATAGGCACCATTCGAACGTGCAAATGGAATACGGTTGCCACCAAGAATAGCAACGCGGCGAACTGTGTTTTGGCTCATATTATTATCCTGTTGAACAGAAGGCTGTGTTTTTGAAACTGAATCTGTTTGAGTTGATGTCGTCTGACTGCTACTGCTCGCTGTACGACGGGTACGCGGAGTTTTAGCCGGACTTTTAGCTGCAGCAGCGGCTGTATCCGTGTTTTTAGTGCTACGCTTAGCACGCGTTGATGATTTTGACACAGCTGGAGATGCGGAATTCTCGACTGCTGGATTTTCTTGAGTTGTTTTGCTCATAAGGCTTTTCCAAGCAAATTGATCGTCTTCTTGTGGCTTACATTAGCATAGATGAGTATATGCTGTATTGACTACAATGACATTGCAGACTGCGCTCAGGTCAAGTCATCTGCCAGATATCTCAAGTATGATTGGGTAGAATCTGGTAGATCTATTGCAATATAAGTATCTGGCATTATATTGAAGTTAAAGGATAACTTTAGATCGATCAAAAATTAATTTGTATGAGAGATAATAAACATGACTGATCAGTACCAAACTTTCGCAAAATCTCCTATTGGTAAATTTGTCATTAAAAATCTGGGCTTGCCATCCCCAATTTCCCTAGACCGTTTCGAGTCTGCAACGCCAGTGGTAAAAGGCGCTGTGTTATTCGGTGCTGCACCTGCGAGTGTATTGACCGGTTCTATTGCCCAGGTACTGGCCAATATTCATGCCAATAGCTATGCAGGTAATAATGCTGAACTGCAACAGGCAGCGGCGAAATCGGGTCTGAACCTGAATGCATTTAATACTGGCGATAAAGAATCCAGGTTTAAAGTGGTTATTTTTGATGCTTCTGGTATTGAAAATTCAGAGCAGTTGAAATCACTTTATGAATTCTTTAATCCGATTGCGCGTCAGATTCAAAGTTCTGGTCGTGTGGTCGTGATCGGCACAACACCTGAATCTGCAAAATCTGTGAGTCAGGCCATTGCACAACGTGCGCTCGAAGGTTTTGTCAAATCTGTGGGCAAAGAACTTAAAAAGGGTATTGCAGCCAACCTGATTTATGTCGATGCAGGTGCCGAAGCCAATCTTGAGTCTGTGCTACGTTTTGCAATTTCTCCACGCTCTGCCTATGTGTCTGGTCAGGTTATTCGTGTATCGGCAGCAGCACAAGTAGACTTGGACTGGAGTAAGCCACTGGCAGGAAAAACGGCAGTAGTAACTGGAGCAAGCCGTGGTATTGGTGAGGCGATTGCTCATGTGCTGGCACGTGATGGCGCACATGTGATTTGTCTGGATGTCCCACAACAGCAGGCGGATCTGGATCGTGTCGCTGGTGAAATTGGCGGCTCTACACTAGCGATTGACATTACTGCAGCCGATGCGGGTGAGAAAATCAAACAGGCGGCAGCGGCGCAGGGTGGTCTGGATATTATCGTGCATAATGCCGGGATTACCCGCGACAAGACTTTGGCCAATATGAAGCCTGAGCTTTGGGATCTGGTCATTAACATCAACCTGTCAGCAATTGAACGCGTCAATGATTACTTGCTCTGCAACGATGGTCTAAATGCAAATGGCCGTATTATCTGTGTATCTTCTATTTCAGGTATTGCAGGTAATCTGGGTCAAACCAACTATGCAGCCTCTAAAGCAGGTGTGATTGGTGTGGTGAAATTCACAGCACCGACATTAAAAAATGGTATAACCATTAATGCTGTGGCACCGGGTTTTATTGAAACGCAAATGACAGCAGCAATTCCATTTGCCATCCGTGAAGCTGGACGCCGTATGAATTCCATGAGTCAGGGTGGTCATCCTGTTGATGTGGCAGAAGCGATTGCGATGTTTGCCTCGACTGCCTCTTCAGGTTTGAATGGCAATGTGGTGCGTGTGTGTGGTCAGAGCCTGTTAGGGGCTTAATTTAGAATCCCCCTAAATCCCTCTTTGCAAAAGAGGGGACTACTCCTCCCTTTGTTAAAGGGAGGTTGGGAGGGATTTATTTAAAAAGATATTCTTCCTTCTTTTAAAAAGAAGGACGTCATAAAGATAAATATTCCAAAGGTTCAGTATGAATACTCGCCATTTTAGTCAACTTCCAAAACCTTATTTAGCCTATCCAAAAGTGATTCAGGGCTTGATTTTAAAAAAGCCAAAAGCTGAAAAAGTTCTACCGCAAGTTGAATATGTGGTGGATTCATTCAAGGTCGATCAAAAGCATCTGAAAGCCTATAATGAAGTTTGTGGTTTTAAAAATAATGGCTATATTCCAGCCATTTATCTAACAGTTCTTTCACAAAGCCTGCAAATGCATATGATGACGGCTGAAGCTTTTCCTTTTCCGGTTCTCGGTCTGGTGCATATCCGCAATCAGGTCAAACAGTATCGTAAAATCGGAGTCAATGAATCTCTCACATTGTCTTGCAAGTTTGGTGAATTGCAGCCGCATGATAAAGGTGTACAGTTTGATTTCATCACCACAGTAAAAGTCGGTGATGAAGTGGTGGTGGAAGCCTTGACCACTTATCTGTCCCGTCAAAAGAGTAAAGGCAAAGCTGCAGCCAAAATCGTCGAAAACAAGACACCCGATTATGAGCTGAATGCTGAATGGGAAATTCTAGAAAATACGGGTCGCCGTTATGCCATGACATCCGGCGACTTTAACCTGATTCATATTCATGCCCTAATGGCTAAGGCATTCGGATTTAAACAGGCGATTGCGCATGGTATGTGGACCAAGGCTAAAGCTTTGTCCAGCCTGGCATTGCCCGATGCCTATGAAGCAGATGTCTGGTTTAAACTGCCCTTATATCTGCCTTCCAAAGTGCAATTCTTAACCGCGAAAGCAGCTAATGATACGGAAATCCTGATTCGTAATAGCAAAAATCAGAAGCCGCATGTCACAGGAACTGTGACCGCAATTTAAAGTACGATAAAAGCCTGAACCTGATTTAGGCTTTTTTGTTTTTAAGAAATCAATATTCTATGGATAGAATGATGCAGCCACTCAAAGATTATTTATTTGCGGATACAGCCCATTACCAAGGAACGGTAAATGAAAATTTCCGTGACCTTGCCCGTCAGTTTAGTCGCCTACAGCATGCTCGCACAGAGCAGGGTGGTGCGGCACTTGTTGTCTATTTTCAGGGACAAAAAGTCGTCGATATTTATACCGGGAAAAAATCGGAATCTGAGGCTTGGCAAACCGATACCATGTCGCTGTGTTATTCGACGGGCAAAGGTGTGCTGGCGACACTGGCACATATTCTGGCCAGTCAGGGCCTGGTTGATTATGACCAGCCTGTTGCAGAATATTGGCCTGAATTTGCGCAAAACGGTAAAGAAAATATTACTCTGGCGCATATGCTGAGTCATCAAAGCGGATTGTTTGATATCCGTAATATCATTGCCGACGCCACTGAAATGTCCGACTGGCCGCAGATGCTAGACCGAATTGCCGCGGCTGAACCACGTTTTCAAGTTGCAACAGATGCGGCCTATCAACCGCTGACCTTTGGCTGGCAGGTCGGTGGTGCATTAGAAAAAGCGACAGCTAAAACTTTAACTGAACTGATGCAGGCATATCTGGTTCAGCCTTTGATGTTGAATGGTGCTTATTTCAGTGTGCCGACCAATGAATTAGCTCGGGTAGCACTGCCGATTTTTAAAGCTAAAGCAGCCAAGTCTCAATCGCAGCCTGCGAAAAAAACAGGATCAAGAAAACCGAATCTGATGGAGCGGGCTTTGATTTGGAGTGGACAAGATCCACAGGATTTTCAGGATGCGATGATTCCCAAAGGAATGAGGAATTTCAGTTTCTTTAGTGAGCAAGGCCTGCAAGCAATCATTCCATCCGCCAATGGAGTATTTACCGCAGAGAGTCTGGCAAAAATTTATGCCATGCTGGCCAATCGCGGCGAATGGCAAGGACAGCAATTGATCTCGCCTGAAGTTTTTCAGCGTCTCAGTCAGATTCAATGCAAAAAACGCGATCGAGTCATGCCTTTGCCGATGCACTGGCGATTGGGTTATCATCGGGTGCTTACTTTAGGTAAAGCTTCGCAAGGTTTTGGTCATATGGGCTTTAATGGTTCGGGAGCCTGGTGTGACCCTGAGCGCAATTTAAGTTTTGCCTATACCCATAATTTCCCGACAGGTTCATTGACCGGAGATTATCGTCTGTGGGGTTTGACACAGGAAACCTTACGCTGTGCTGATGCCGTCCTGACTGGACGTAAAGGTTGGCGCTAAATATCCCTGATTGGGGAGTTTAGTAAAGTCCTTAAAATATGTTATTTTGGCGTGACTCCCAGTCTGTGGTATGAAGTGATGAAAAAAGTGCTGATGATTCCTCTGGTCGCAAGCAGTGCCTTGTTTGGCTGCCAGGATCAAAACCAATCGACGGCAAATACTGCTATTGAGGCTAAAGCTCAGATTCCTGCCTGGGTCGGGAATTATCAGGGCACCACACCCTGTATGGGATGTTTTTCAAGTTGTGACGATTGTCCGGGTATGGCTGTTGCTTTGAGCTTGCATGATGATCGGACTTTTACGTTATCACGTGAAAGCTTGAGTGGGCATAACCCGATTGAAACCATTACTGGGCCGATTCGTTTTCAGGATGATACGCAACAAAAGATTGAACTGCTGAATGTCGATACCCGCAATCTGGTTTATGTGGATCTGAAAAAGCAGGTTCTGGAAATTCGTGAAGATCAAACAGGCAAACGCTACCAGATGCAAAGTGACTTTATCCTGTTTGAATCGGTCTGATTTTAAGAAAATATATGTTTTATATCCCTTTTTCAATGATTTTGATCAAGGGATTTTTATTGTTTATAAACCGGCATTCATTTCACTATTTACTAAAAAAACAGTATGCTTAGACCTGTAAAAAGGAGCATACATGTATCAAGTACTTGCGCGAAAATACCGTCCTCGTAATTTTAATGAATTGGTGGGGCAAAACCATGTTTCACGTGCTTTAACCAGCGCGCTCGAACGTGGCCGTTTGCACCATGCCTATTTGTTTACAGGAACGCGTGGTGTCGGAAAAACCACGATTGCACGTATTTTGGCGAAGTGCTTGAACTGTGAGACCGGTATCACCTCGACACCGTGTGAAGTCTGTGCGACTTGTAGCGCCGTCAACGAAGGACGCTTTATCGATTTGATCGAAATCGATGCGGCCTCACGCACCAAGGTTGAAGATACTCGCGAGCTGCTCGACAATGTGCCTTATGCACCGACTCAAGGTCGTTTTAAAGTTTACCTGATTGATGAAGTGCACATGCTGTCCACGCATTCTTTCAATGCTTTATTAAAGACTCTGGAAGAGCCACCTGCGCACGTCAAGTTCCTGTTTGCTACGACCGACCCACAAAAGCTGCCAATTACAGTAATTTCACGCTGTTTGCAGTTTACTTTGCGCCCATTGGCTGTTGATGAAATTACCGAGCATCTGGCCCAGATTTTAGGCCAAGAAAGTATTCAGTCGGATCAGGATGCCATCTGGCAAATTGCCGAATCTGCTCAAGGTTCTTTGCGTGATGCCTTGTCTCTGACCGATCAGGCGATTGCCTATGGTCAGGGTGCGATTCAGCATCAGGATGTCAAAGACATGCTGGGCTTGATTGACCGGACCATTATTTATGATCTGATTCTGGCGATTCACCAGAACCAGAAAGCACAGGTCAGTCAGTTGTTGCTGCAATTCCGTCAGCAGGCTTTGGATGTGTCACTGGTTTTAGATCAGTTAATTTCGACTTTGCATGAACTGGCTTTATTACAATATCTGCCAGATTTAAGTCTGAAATATAGTGCTGAAATCAATCAAAAGATTATGCAATTATCCGGTTTGATTTCGGCGCAGGATTTGCAACTGTATTATCAAGTCGCATGTAAAGGACGCGCTGATTTACAGTTGGCGGTGACTCAGGAACAAGGTTTTGAGATGACGGTGCTACGCTTATTGGCATTCCGACCCTTACAGCCAAGCGAGGTTCCAGTCGTTCATGAAGCCGCAACTCAACCAATAGCAGCTTCTCCTACACGTCTACAACAGCCCATTCAGACACAATTGCAGTCTGAAACAGTCACAGCAAAAACATTTGAAGCGGAACCGACCTTCGATGATTTCTCTCTGGACGATGAGACGGATGAGGAAGCTTATACGCCATCAATGCCTGAACCATCTTCAGGTGATTTTCTCCATGAAGAAAAGTCCACTAATGATCATGCACCTGAGCCTGTTCAACAGGGAGTAATTCAGACAGCGATTGAGGAAGTACAGTCTAGTGATCAGATCGTTTTTGATCCAAATGACGACAAAGGCCTGTTTGGTTTTGATGAAATCGAGAGTAGCGTAGAAGCACCGGCGACAAGCAGCAGCTCGGATGATTTCCTGCTTGAAGAGTTTATTCCTGTAGATGCTGTTACTCATGTCGAAGCAGCACAAGAAATATCTGCTGATGAGGAATTTAGTCTTGCCTCACCGGAATTGGAACTTTCACAGGAAACGATTGCTCAGCCTGTGATTGAAGAAGTCGCTCCGATTCAGACTGCGCTACCGGATGACATTTCCCAAGATTTAAATACGCAGAATCTGATGCCACAGGATATTTTAAAAATCCCTGAGCAAATGTTAGAGGGTGAGTGGAGCGTCGAAAAATGGGAATACTGGTTCCGTAACAGCCAGCTTTCTCCAGCAGTGCAGGAACTGGCACAGTATGGTGTCATGAGCGGACAGATTAATGGCCAATCCGTTTTTCATATCCCTGAGCAATACCAGCAACTTTTGACACAACTGCAACATACTCTGGAAGCTGCTTTACAACAGCAGTGGCCGCAAACTCATTTCCAGGTGAAATTTGAAAGTGTGGACCAGCTAACACCCTATACCATGCAGCATCAGCGGAAGGCTCGTGCCTTTAAACGCGCTGAAGAGCTGTTACAGGCTGAACCTGCGGTACGTGACCTGTTGCAGCAGTTCGATGGTGAATTGCAAAATATTCAGCTGAAATAGACTGGATTTTAAGGCACAACAAATCGAGATAAGGCATCCCGCATTTCGGCTGAAATCGGGGTGCTTTTTCGTGTCTCACGATCGACAAATACATGAACAAAATTACCCTGAGCTGCAGCTGTATCCGAATTGCGTTTAAAAATGGCCAGATCGTAGCTCAGTGATGAATTTCCCATGCTTTCAATGGCCACGCCCACTTCAATAATTTCCGGATAAGACAGTTCCTGATTAAACTGGCAGTTGGAGCTGACCACCAGCCCAATCATCGGAGAGTATTTCGGATCAAAGGCCGCTTCCTGAATCAGCAGGGCATTGGCTGCGGTGTCAAAATAACTGTAATAAGTCACATTGTTGACGTGGCCATACAGGTCATTGTCTGCCCAGCGGGTCTGAATGGGCAAGAAAAAGGCATAGTGTTCGCGTTGTTTGATCGTGGCTTTCATCAGGATTCGCTCTCAGCTAGACAAGGCTTAGTGTGGAAATAGATTTAGGCATAAATC
This sequence comes from Acinetobacter sp. YH18001, assembly GCF_013416975.1. Classification (NCBI taxonomy): domain Bacteria; kingdom Pseudomonadati; phylum Pseudomonadota; class Gammaproteobacteria; order Moraxellales; family Moraxellaceae; genus Acinetobacter; species Acinetobacter sp. YH18001. Next base: position 84,653 of record NZ_VPEU01000005.1, read on the forward strand.
GCCTGGTAAATCTGGTAAGCGTCATCCAGCTTGAGTTCGCGTGGATTGTTCTGCAACAGCCGGCTTTGTTGCATGGCATCTTCTGCCATAACCATCAACATCTGTTCTGGTACATTCAACTGCTTTAATTTTAAGGTTAAGCCGCTCTGTATCAGATGATTATTAAAATGATCAATAAACAGATCGGTCAGTCCATCATGACAACCTTTACTATGGGGATCTAACCAGGTCATCAATTCGGCATAGAGCTGTTTGGCTACAGGTGCATTAAATTTTAAGACTTCGGTCAGCACCAAAGCATTGCTATGTCCATGTGACAGATGAAAATGCCCACCGAGTGGATAAGCCAGCGCATGCACGGCGGCAACCGGTGCGTTGGCAAAGGCTTGTCCGGCCAGCATGGAACCGACCAGCATATTTTGACGGGCGTCTAGATCATAACCATCTTGCAGCACGCGTTGCAAATTGGCATTCAATAATCTTAAAGCCTGTTTGGCCAGCATATCCGAATAAGGGTTTTTCTTGTGTTTTGAGGTATAGGCTTCGATGGCATGTACCATGGCATCGATTCCGGTGGCTGCAGTAATCTGTGCCGGCAAATTCCGAGTGAAAGTCGCATCCAGAATAGCAATATCGGCATAGAGAATAGGCGCGACAATGCCACTTTTGGTGGTTTCACCTGTAGTAACAATCGAAATTGGTGTGACTTCGGAGCCCGTTCCGGCTGTGGTGGGAACCAGAATTAAAGCTAAACGTGGCCCGGTGGCATTATCGACGCCATACAGATCGGAAAGCGTCTGATGCTGCTCAGGATGCGCCAAAATCGCAATCAGCTTGGCCACATCCATCGAGCTGCCACCACCAAAGCCTAGCACGACATCAATCTTTTCCTGCTTTGCAAAAGCGGCTGCTTCAAGCACTACGTTATCGGGCGGGTCAGCCTGAACATCTGAGTAAATCACATAATCCAGACCGGCAGATTCAATAATATCCAGAATCGGCAGATGTAATTGCTGCTTCAGCATACCCGGGTCAGTCACCAGTAGAAGACGTTGATAACGGCCATTTTTTAGAATTTTAAATAATTCCTGAATCGTGCCTAGTCCGGCAATGATATTGGGGACGGTTTGAAACTGAAAACGATTCATGGCGATATCCTTGATTTTTTTATTGCAAATACGAGATTATTCTATGGTTGTGAGATAGGAATCAGTATATAAATAACTTAACATAAGAATCCTTAAAATAAAGTAGCTCTGAGGTTGTTTATGTCATCCAGAACGCCATACAAGGTGTTATGTGTTTGTTTGGGAAATATTTGCCGCTCTCCCACGGCAGAGGTGGTACTCAGACATTATTGTGATGAACAGCAACTGAATATTGTGGTCGATTCTGCTGGAACTAGTAATTATCATCCGGGCAAGGCCCCAGACCTGCGTAGCCAGCAGCATGCACTGAAACGTGGCTATGATCTGTCAACGCTTCGCGCACGTCAGCTGACCACGCATGATTTTATTGATTATGATCTGATTCTGGCAATGGATCTGGAAAACCTATCTAATATCCAGAATATACAGCGTCTGGCCGAAACTGAGTTCGGTCATTTACGTGCACGCGTTGCATTGATGAGTGAGCATGATCAGGATTATCCACAACAGGCCTTGCCCGATCCTTATTATGGCGAAGCGGATGGTTTTGAACGGGTGCTCGATCAGTGTGAGTCCAGCAGTCAGGCATGGGTTGAAATTTTCAAACAGAATGTACACAAGGTTTAAGCAATGCAGATTCAAACTCAGGTTCAACTTAAACCCTTTAATACCCTAAATTTAGAAGCCGTTGCTTCACACTATGCCCATATTCAATCGACCGATGATCTGCTGGCGGCTCTGGATTTTGCTGAACAGCAACAGTTAAATGTGCTGATTCTGTCAGGTGGCAGCAATATGTTGTTGCCTGAACAGATTCACGCACTGGTTTTGCATATCGATATTCAGGGCATTGAGATGCTGGATGGCGATGATCAGTCGCAATGTTTACGTGTGGGTGGCGGACAAGGCTGGCATGACTTCGTGCTCTGGACTACAGCACAAGGTCTGTATGGTTTACAAAATCTGGCCCTGATTCCTGGGCGTGTTGGTGCATCGCCGGTACAGAATATTGGCGCCTATGGCGTCGAAGTTGGCGAGTTTATCGATTCGGTTGCAGTCTATGACCGGCAGCTCAAACAGTTTGGCTCGATTAGCGCAGCAGATTGCCAGTTTGCCTATCGACATAGTATTTTTAAAGATGATCCAAACCGTTATGTGATTACCCATGTGACTTTTAAATTACTGAAACAGCCAGATTTGAAACTGAATTACGGTGACTTAAAGACAGCCGTCGGTGATACGCTTACAGCAGAAAACCTGCAACAGCAAGTAATTCAGATCCGTCAAAGCAAATTACCTGATCCGCAAGAATTTCCCAATGTGGGGAGTTTTTTTAAAAATCCGCTGGTAGATCAGCCGGTCTTTGACCAGATTGCGGCATCTTTCCCGAATTTACCCCATTACCAGCAAGCCAATACTCAAGTTAAACTGGCGGCAGGCTGGCTGATTGATCAGGCTGGCTGGAAGGGCAAACAGTTGGGGTCTGTCGGCATGTTTCATAAACAGGCGCTGGTCTTGGTGAATTATGGTCAGGCCTCTCTTACCGATGTGCGTAAAACTTATCGTGCAGTACAGCAGTCGGTCTGGGAAAAATTCAAGCTGCTGCTGGAACCAGAACCTGTATTGTTTGACCAAAATGGATTGATCCGTTCTCATCAGGATGAAAAATGATATGAATAAAACCCATTGGATGGTACGTTTGCTACAAGTGGTCACTGGACTGTTTGTACTATTCGGCTGTCTACTGGTGTTGGTTTATACCCCTTTTTACTCGCAAATGATCGTCAAGGGCTTAAACCAGTTTGTATCTTTAGAACTTAATGAAGTAGCAGCGCAAAGCCAGAAAATGGCAGCATTGAGCGAGCATGAAAATCTGGAACCTGGCTCCGATTTATGGATTGCCCGTCAGGCATATTTAAAGGTCATGGAAAAGGATATCCAACAAAACAATTCTGCCAACCTGATTCTGATTCAGGCACGTTATAAAGCGCTGCAACAGGTCATTGAAGAACATCAGCGTGAGCAGCAAAGTCAAAAGGCAGAGCAAAGTCCGCCTGCTCAAGTCCCATTATTATATTCACAAGCACCGACAGAGCCGGTTGATCCGACTGCAAATGTTCGGAAGTTGCTGGAATGGGACAGCAATGAAAACAAAGAACGTATTGAACAATATATTGAGTTCCTGAGTACGCATCCTATAGAACAAGAAGAGGCCAGCTCGGTACAAGAAACCGCTGAAGAGGAAATTCAGCAGGACCTGGCTTTACTACAAGATCAGCAACAAGTGAAACCGGCGAATAGCTCCCAGCCTTATGCCATTGTGGTGTTGGGTGGCGGTTTAACGCTAGATGAAAAGGGTGAAGAGATTGTGGTCAATCACTATACGCGTTTACGTCTGGAAACCACGCTGGCGGTAGAAAAACATTATCAGTTACCGATTGTGCTGAGTGGTGTAGAAGCGCCGTATATGCAGCGCTGGTTGAAAAACCACGATGTTGATGCCAAATTGCTGGAAGATCGCAGCATGAATACCTGTGAAAATACCCGTTTCAGTTCATTATTATTACAAAAGAAAGGTGGAGCACCGACTGTGATTCTGATTACGGATCGTTATCATATGCCACGGACCCGCCGTTTATTTGCTTTAAATGGCATACAAACCATTCCGGTAGAGGCACCGATGCCGAAGCCTTTGACACGATGGCGTCCAAGTGCGCAAAATTATGATCATAGTCGTCGTGCCAATTATGAAATGTTGGCGACCATGCGCGATATGTGGTTTGGATCTAGTGACTGTCGGGAGGTGCCATAATGTCTGATATCCCATTTTTAAATCCCACGATCCTGAAGCAACTTGATTTACCCATCCCAAGCCGGGATATAACGCCACAACTCTTGCCGCCGTTAAACCTGAATCGTAGTGATGAGCCGCCAATTGATCTGCAATCCTATCGCAAGCTGTATGGCTTTGATTTATTGGACTGCAAACACTGGCAAGGCTACGTACAGATGCCATTGTTTAAATTACATGTACAGGTATTTGAACCAAACCTGGAAAATACCCGCTTTGACAAGATTCAGGGCACTGCTTTCTTGCTGCATGGTTATCTGGAACATAGCGGGATTTATCAGCCGATTGTCAAAGAGCTGCTGGAGCAAGGTTTTAGTGTATTGACCTATGACCTGCCCGGACATGGTCTGAGTGATGGTTCACCTGCCAGCATTCAGAATTTTGATCATTATCAGCAGGTTTTGCATGCCGTACATCGCTATGTACAACATGCCGCGCAATTGCCCAAACCTTGGGTCGGCATTGGACAGAGTACCGGTGGTGCAATCTGGATGCATCACTTACTCGAATTTGCACAGCGCCGCGAAAATCCTTTTGTAGAACGGGTTTTGCTGTTATCGCCGCTGATTCGTCCTGCGAAAACAGCCTGGTGGCATAACTCGGTCGGGCTGGGCATTATTAGCCGGATCAAGCGTGAAGTTCCCCGGCATTTCAGACGCAATAACCATAATCCGGAGTTTCTGCGTTTTATCCGGCTTAAAGATCCGTTACAGCCGCGGATGATGGGTATGGACTGGATTCTGGCGATGTCGCGCTGGATGCTGGAAATGGAAGCGCGTCCGGCCTGTCGTATTCCGGTCTGGCTGGCACAGGGTGCACAGGATCAGACCGTAGACTGGCGCTATAATATCGAATTTATCCGACGTAAATTCCGTCTCCAGACCTTACTGATGCTGGAAGAAGGTTCGCATCAACTGATCAATGAACGCGCGGATATTCGTGCTGCATTGACCGGCTTGATTCCTGCCTTTCTACATGCACAGGGCAGTAAAACCTATTATTGATCTACAATTCAATGTGAAAAAAGGCGTTTGATTAAACGCCTTTTCTAATTTAACTGTATTGAGTTAAAATTTATCCAGTTTAGCCAGGTTCCACATCCGGAAGTAGAAGTTCTCCTCATCCTTATTTTCACAGGATAATAATTCTCCCTCTTTCAACCAAAAATGAATCTGCGCAAAGTTCTTTATTTCGTGATTATTCACACGTTGCGCCAGATGATGTGCCTTAATCGCCGAAGGGTGTTTCAGGCCTGCAGAAGCAATCAGTTCAGACAAGGCGTGTAAGGTGTTTTTATGATAATGAAACACGCGCTCTGCTTTGGTGGGCACATGTAAGGCCTTTTGACGATCTTTATCCTGTGTGGTGACACCGACAGGACACTGGTTGGTATGGCAGCTTTGAGCCTGAATACAGCCGACGGCAAACATGAAGCCACGTGCCGAATTTACCCAATCTGCCCCAATCGCGAGCGTGCTGGCAATATCAAATGCACTAATAATTTTACCACTTGCACCAATTTTGATTTTATCTCTTAAACCTGCACCAACAAGGGTATTATGCACAAATAGTAAACCTTCTCTTAGGGGTGCACCGACAAAGTCGATTAATTCAATGGGTGCAGCGCCCGTTCCACCTTCAGAGCCATCGACGACGATGAAATCGGGATAAATCTGGGTGTGCAGCATGGCTTTGACCATACTCATAAACTGCCAGGGCTGCCCCAGACATAGCTTGAATCCGACCGGTTTTCCGTTGGAAAGTTCACGTAATCGTTGGATGAAATTCATCATTTCAATCGGGGTGCTAAAGGCGGGATGACTAGAGGGTGATACGCAATCATGTTCACGGCTGATGCCCCGGATTTGGGCAATTTCTTCCGAGATCTTGCTTTTAGGTAAAATACCGCCATGTCCGGGTTTAGCCCCTTGTGATAACTTGATTTCAATCATTTTTACTTGCGGTAATTTGGCTTGTGCCGCAAAGCGTTCCGGATCAAACTGTCCATCTAAGGTACGGCAGCCAAAATAACCACTGCCAATTTCCCAGACCAGATCGCCCCCATATTCAAGATGATAGGGGCTGATACTGCCTTCACCGGTATCATGGAAAAAATCACCTTTTTGAGCGCCGAGATTCAGCGCACGGATTGCATTGGCACTCATACTGCCAAAGCTCATGGCTGAAATATTTAAAATGGAAGCAGAGAAGGGCTGTGTACATTGCTCATTGCCGATCAGGATACGGAAAGTTTGTGGATCGGCCACCTTACATGGCGTCAAAGAGTGACTGACAAATCTATAATTGTCTTCATAGACATTGAGAATTGAACCGAAAGGTTTATCTGAATTTTCATTTTTCGCCCGCTGGTACACCAGACTACGTTGCATACGGGAAAAGGGCAGTGCATCGCGGTCGGCTTCAATAAAATATTGACGAATCTCCGGACGAAATTCTTCGAAGATAAAGCGGAAATGTCCCATGATGGGGTAGTTTTTCAGAATAGAATGCTTGTTTTGCAGTACATCATACAAACCCAACAGGCTCAGGAGTATACTCAGAATCCACAGGGTATTCACCAAAGTTTGCGGCATAAAATAATAGATATAACGCGGCGAATAACCGATATGGAATGTGGTAAAAATCACTGCAATCAGAATGCAGGCAAACCAGACTGAATGGCGAGAAAAGAAAGTATTGAGCAGCTTGTGCCGTACTAATTGAGCAGGGTTAGCCATTGTAAAATTAAGTCCCTATTTCTACTTCTATAGGGCTTTATGATGTGCAGAGCCAGGTATCTTATGCAAGCATAGAATTGTTATTCAATTTTATAAACTTGCCAAAAATCATACCCAGACAGGCAATCAATCAGTAGCAATTGCAGATAAATTTTGCGGAAAAATTCCTATAGAAAAAATATGCAAAGCACATATATTCTATTTATTTCACAGGCAGAGTGAATGCTTTTATAGTCGATTTATCACCCATACAGGAGTTATAAACCATGACAAAAAAATCCATTCGCTTTAATAATGCCGAACTGGCTTGCTCATGTCTCAGTTCTGTTTAAATATTGAGGTTTCATCCAATCTGCATTTCGGGGTATTAGAGAAAAGCAGGTTGGTACAGCGGTAGACCACCAGAACAATCATAAAAATACAAGCATAATTCTCCAATCCCCAATCTGGGGATTTTTTTATTCTGGAATTATTAAAGCTGAATGAAATCCATTTGGTTAAGGGTTTTCCTCATCCATCTGGCTAACTGCATTGGACACCATACTGGGTTCAATATGTTTAATCTTTTTACCAAAGCTGCGCAGCCACCACACCAGTTGTGAAGTAAAAGGAACCGTTGCACTAATCAGCGACATACCATTGTCCAGTTTTTCAATCTTCTGATCTTTACTGAGCTGACTTTCCTCAAAATAATGTGCATCCGATTCCGACATGCTCAGTTTTAGCATGACATTTTCAGTAGGGTGATTGAAATCCACCCGGAAGCCCAATGCACCAGAATCGATATAGTCATCAATATCAAAATTCACCGGATGCAGGGCACGTGAATTGAGAACTACTGCCGATTTAAAACGGTGCAGGGCAAAGGTCTGAATATCAGATTTGTCATGACGGGTACAGACCAGATAAATGATGGAGCCTTTTTGCACCAAAGCCAGTGGATTGAGGATATAAGTCTTTTCTTCGCTGTTGTGACCGCGGCCCTGATAGACACATTCCAGCTGTTTGTCCTGCAACAAGCCTTCATATACCGCCTGCTGTGCAGTCTTATCCACGAAAGGTGGAATGAGCGGTTGGGTGGCTGGCACAATCCGTACCCGATTAATCCATTGGCGGACATTGTTTTGCGAGGACAGACTGCGGCGTGCCAGATCAAACCAGGGATTCATTTCTTCGATCAGGCTCGGTGGCAGCAAATGTTTTAAATGTTCTTCGACCATCATAAAGGTGACCGCCTGTGAGCTGGTCATATGCGGCAAGCTTTGCAACGGTGCATCTGAGCGCCAACGCCAGCCTTGTGGTGTGGTCTTGCTGCTTTCGATTGGAAAGCGCTGCGCAATCTGGTTCAGGTCACGCTGAATGGTACGCAGGCTGATATCAATTCCTTCGCGATTCAAGATTTCCTGTAATTCACGTGTTCCCATCCATTTGCCGGTAGAAAGACGCGACAAGATTTGCCATTGGCGATACAGGCTATTCGAGGTTTCTTTTTCTTGTGCTGACATAATTTATTTTGCTGGCGATAAAGAGGATGGGATTTAGGCTTAGACTAACACAATAAAAAAACTCTCATTTTTTCGCAAGTCTTTCTGCGCAACAATTGTCCTACAAACTAAAAACAACTTGGTAAGAAATGGCATTGAGTTCAGGGCGCATTTATTAGATTAATGGTAGTTGCAATATAGGTTCAATGGCATGGATATTGCTTTGATTTAATTATAATAGATGATAAGACGAGGTTTGTATGCTTAAAGGAAATCGGGATACAAATGTAATTGAAAAAATTGATAATTTTAGTTCCCAAAATCTTGGGAAAAATTTTATAGAGGCTAAAACAGCAACGGTATCGACTACAGCAAATCCACAACTTTTATTTCAACAGTTGTCTTCAAAATTCTTTAATGAAATGCAGGATGAGCAAGTCATGTCCAGTCAGGCAAGTCAAAGACTGGAAGAATGGTTATCCCAACACACGCTGGATGAATTGAATGCTCTGAATCAGGTGGCAAAAGAACATTTTTTACATCATGGCATTAGCTTTACGGTTTACGAAGATAAAGAGGGGGTAGAGCGAAGCATTCCTTTCGATATCATTCCACGAGTGATTGACCGCAAACAGTGGAATATGGTGGCTCTGGGGTCGGCACAACGCGTGCGCGCACTGAATCTGTTTTTACATGACATTTATCATCAACAGGATATTTTAAAAGCCAATATCATTCCTGAACTCCAGATTTTGACGCATGAGGCTTATCAGCCGCATATGTATCAACATAGCCTGAAAGGCAGGATTTATAGCCAGATTAGTGGCATTGATGTAATACGTGATTCCAAGGGCGAATTTTATGTCTTGGAGGACAATCTTAGAACGCCATCGGGTGTCTCTTATATGCTGGAATGCCGTAAGATTAGCCAAAAGCTGATGCCGAAAATATTTGAACAGTCCAAGATTGCTGGAATTGAGCAATACCCGCAGCTTTTAAAAGAAATCCTGATCGAAAATGCCCATGTCGACAAACCCTTTGTCGTAGTGCTGACGCCAGGGCGTTTTAATAGTGCTTACTATGAGCACGCCTTTCTCGCAAGAGAAATGAATGTACCGTTGGTAACATCACGTGATCTTTTTGTTGATGACTCGAAGGTTTATGTAAAAACTATACGTGGTCGCCAAAGAGTCGATGTTATTTATAGACGGGTCGATGATGCTTATCTCGATCCATTATGCTTTAAACCGGAGAGTACCCTGGGTGTACCTGGCTTAATGTCAGCTTATTTACAAAATAATGTCCTGATTGCCAACGCACCGGGTACAGGTGTCGCAGATGACAAATCGATTTATCCATATGTCGATAAAATGATTCATTTTTATTTGGGTGAACAGCCAATACTAAAAAATATTCCGACGTATCAATGTCGTAATCAGCAAGATTTAAGCTATGTGTTGGCCCATCTGGACCAGCTGGTGGTAAAAGAAGCTCAGGGTTCGGGTGGTTATGGCATGCTGATTGGGCCACAGGCTTCGAAACAGCAAATTGAATTTTTCAGGGAGAAAATTTTAGCTGCGCCGCATTTGTATATTGCGCAGCCAACTTTGGACTTATCGGTTAGTCCGACTTTGACCAATTTTGGTATTGCTGAACGTCATATTGACTTGCGCCCATTTGTCTTAAGCTCGCCTTACCGTACTGAAATTGTGCAGGGTGGCTTGACACGTGTAGCGATGCAGCCCGGTTCACTGGTGGTGAATTCATCACAGGGTGGCGGTATTAAAGATACCTGGGTAGTCGACAATTTACATTCATAATATTCCAAAGAAGGAAAATGTCATGGTTTTGCTGAATAGCAATGCACAACATATTTTTTGGTTAGGGCGTTATTTATCTCGCACTCATTTTTTATGTGCGCGCTTTCCATTTTTAGAAGACGAAGCAGCTGTGGCCTATGCACATGCTTTTTGTTTACCCGCTTTTGATGCCAGTTCCTTAAATGAATTGGTACTAGATTCAACTCAGACCGCATCTTTTAGCCAGCAGTTTAAAGTGGCTAAAGATAATATTCAGGAACTACGCGGAGTATTGTCTGCATCAGGCTATGCAGAACTAATGAAACTGATCAAAACTGCAGACAAAAATGCTGGTTATATTTGTGAAGTGGTGACTGAATGTGAAGATATTCTGGAAGCTGAATCTGCCGATATTTTTCTGTTCTTTAGCCTGGGACAATGTGTCGAACAGCTCGATCATCAGTTACGACTCGGTGAAGAAACCAGTACGACACTGTGCAAGATCGATGATGTAGTCAGAATTCTAGTGGAAATGGGCTGGGGTGACCTGGAGCAATACTGGGAACAGTTGCGTACAGAACCGAACCGGATTCAGTTCTATCAGTTTAGCGACCATATCCATCAACTGTTTGAGGCAGATGTATGAAATTGATGGTGAATCACCAAACGCATTATATGTATACAGCTGAGGTGAGGAACAGTATTCAGTACATCAAAATGATGCCTTCGAGCAATGCGCATCAACGGGTGCATTCCTGGGATATTAGTGTACCGGGGAATAAAGAAATCCGAAAAGATGCCTTTCATAATCTGTGGATGACCTGTAACCAGCGTGAACCTTATTATTCCTTAACGATCATGGCGCAAGGGATTGTCGAGCTGAATCCCGCGCATCAGACTGGACTGAATGATTCAATCAATCCCAATATTTTTTTACAGCCAACCGAATCAACGCAATGTAATGCAGCAATGAAAGATTTTGCACAAGCTCATGTCCCTGCATTAAGCCGTCAACGTCTGATTGAACTGGCACAGGCCTTGCTGGAACATGTCCCTTATATTTCCAATAGCACCTCAGTGCAAGGCTCTGCCATAGATGCCTTTGAAGCACGTCAGGGGGTCTGTCAGGATCATAGTCATATTTTCATTGCCATGTGTAAATATCTGGGCTTGGCTGCCCGTTATGTTTCTGGCTATTTATATGCACAAAATGCTTCACATCTGGCCAGTCATGCCTGGGCAGAGGTGTTTGTAGAGCAGACATGGTATTGTTTTGATGTGAGTAATCTGCTGTTTACTCCAAGTTCGCATATTTATGTGGCCATTGGGCGGGATTATTGGGATGTAGCACCGGTACGTGGTGTGAGGGAGAAGGGCGGTGTGGAATCCATGCATTCCATTGTTCAGGTACTAGGATGTTAATAAGGACAAAAGAATGACGTATTGTTGTGCGCTACGTTTAGAGCAAGGTATGCTTTTTATTAGTGATACACGGACCAATGCCGGAGTAGATCATATTTCTGTCTTTCGCAAACTGTATACCTTTGGTATTCCTGGGGAGCGTATGATCGTCATACAGGCCTCCGGAAATCTGGCCACAACACAAGCCGTAATTGGGCGTATCAAAAATCAGCTAGAATTGAAGCAGGAACCCAATATACTCAGTCTGCATACCATGTTTGATGTGGCTGAACTGATCGGGAGCACGCTTAAGAGAGTCATCGCCAATGTCACCAGCGACATTTTGGAACAGAGTAATTATTATTGTAATTTACTGGTGGGTGGTCAGCTCAAAGATCAAGAAATGCAGCTCTATCATGTGTATCCGCAAGGAAATTTTATCTGTGCCACGCGGGATACGCCGTATTTCCAGATTGGCGAGAGTAAATATGGCAAGCCGATATTGGATCGCGCCTTGACTTATGATATGCCGCTGGATGAAGCTCTGCGTTGTTCGCTCATTTCATTTGCATCGACCTTACGTTCCAATGTATCGGTCGGTATGCCACTCGATGTGCTGGTGTATAAAAAAGACAGTTTAATGATGCCGAGGGGTAAACGTATTGCCGAAGATGATGAATATTTCACGTCGATCAGCCGGCAATGGTCAGACACCTTGAAAAAAGGACTGGCAGCGCTACCTGTTCCATCGAATGAATATTTTCTGTAAAAGGTATTCTGGTTCAGTTTTTTCGCGTACAGTATGAACTTCTGTGCACCAGCATAATAAAAATAGATAAGTTAGCGCATGTACCAATTTTGTTACGCCAGTAAAAGTACGTCTTCTAAAGTTGATTTGCTTGAAGATCTGACCAATATCCTGAAAGAAGCACGTGATTTTAATCATCGCTATCAAGTCACAGGAGTGCTGTATTTTGCCGATGGTTATTTTTTTCAATGTCTGGAAGGTGAGTGTTTAACCTTAAAAAGTCTGCTGCTCGAGAGACTCAATAAAGATCCTCGCCATCATGATATTAAATTGTTTGAGACCAAGGAAATCGAATATCCGAGTTTCCCCGACTGGTCGATGAAGTATATTTCTAAACGCAGTCAAATCCAGCAATTCTGTCAGGACATGGGATTTAATGACTTTAATCCTTTTGCCTTTCAGCAACATCATGTCGATGCTTTATTAGAGCAATTGAGTTTAGAGCAGGCTGAAGAACAAAAGTCAGCTTAAATAAAAAGCCCAACTTCTGTTGGACTTTTTTGGCTCTGAGGATCAACTCAAATAACTTTACGTAGCGGACGATGACTGAGTCTGCATAACAGTTCATAACCAATGGTGCCATTGGCTTCAGCAACCTCATCGACCAAACGGGTATTCCCCCAAAGTTCGACTTGAGTACCAGGTTTTACCTGCATCGCAGTTACATCAATCGCGATCATATCCATTGCTACACGACCAATGACACGCGTTTGCTGGCCATTAATCGCCACATAGTTCTGTTTCGGGAAAGCACGAGGGTAGCCATCACCATAGCCAATTGAAACAATCGCAAGTGTCATGTCTTGCTCAGCTGTAAATGTTGAACCATAACCGACATGCTCACCTGCCTTGATATGGTTGAGCGCAATCACTTCGGCAGTAAAGGTCATGACTGGTTTTAAATCCAGATCATGCACATCACGATCTGCAAATGGAGTCGCGCCATAAAGCATGATCCCGGGACGGACAAAATCAAAATGCAATTCTGGATATTTATAAATGGCTGCTGAATTACAGCATGAACCCATCAATGGTGCGCAGTCATTTTTAATTTCTAAGAATTGACGGATTTGTTCATCATTCAGCGGGTGATCAGCATCGGCATTGGCAAAATGCATCGCCAAAACACAAGTAAAACCTTCAGCTTTGAGTTGATTGATCACGTCTTTGATTACATCAATCTTAAAGCCAAGACGGTTCATCCCGCTATTCAGCTTGACCCAGACTTTCAGGTCTTTGGCGATATAAGCATCTTTATGTGCCAAGAGCCAATCGACCTGGGCCTGCTGATGCACAATCACTTCAATATTCTGATCAATCACGATTGGCATTTCGTCTGCAACAAAAACACCTTCGATGAGCGTGATCGGCTGTTGATAACCCAGTTCACGAATTTCCAGGGCTTCTTGTAAGCATGCGACACCAAAAGCATCGCTTGCACTTAAGGCTGCCAGGCAGTCTTTAACTCCATGTCCGTAAGCATTGGCTTTGACCATACTGACGATTTTAGCGGTTGGGGCAAGTTGTTTGACACGGTTTAAATTATATTGCAGTGCTGCACTGTCAATATAAACTGTAGCTTGGCGCACCCTAAATTACTCCTGGAGGGACGATGGAAATCTGATGACTGAGCTTGTTTACTCTTCATCATCATACTGAGCATAAAACTCAGGTGAGAGATTACTAAAACGGGTATATTGACCTTCGAAAGCCAGACGTACCGTACCAATCGGGCCGTTACGCTGCTTACCAATAATAATTTCAGCAGTGCCGGCTTCCTTTGATTCCTTGTTATAAACCTCGTCGCGGTAAATGAACATGATCAAATCGGCATCCTGCTCGATTGCACCGGATTCACGTAAATCGGACATCACCGGGCGTTTATTGGGGCGGTTTTCCAGGGCGCGGTTTAACTGGGAAAGTGCAATCACAGGGCACTGCATTTCTTTGGCTAAGGCTTTTAAACTTCGTGAAATTTCCGAGATCTCGCCGACACGGTTGTCGCCCATACCGGGTACTTTCATCAACTGAAGATAATCGACCATGATACAGCCGAGTTTGCCACCATGCATTTTGGCAATACGACGGGCACGGGAACGTAATTCAGTTGGTGGCAGGGCAGAGGAATCATCGATATACAGGTTTTTTTCCTGTAAATGCACAATGGTACTGGTCACTTTTGACCACTCATCGCTGTCCATTTTGCCTGAACGCAAATGCCCCTGATGCACACGGCCAAATGACGAAATCAAACGCATGGCAATCGAATCCGCTGGCATCTCCATAGAATAGACCAGCGCCGGCAGGTTGTTATTAAATAAAACGCTTTCGACCAGATTCATGGCAAAAGTGGTTTTACCCATGGACGGACGCGCTGCGACAATAATCAGGTCGCCGGATTGCATGCCTGAGGTTTTATTATCCAGTTCCACAAAACCTGTGGTTAAACCGGTAATGCTACCTTCCATTTGTGATAATTCATTCAATTTATCAAAAACATCGGCAACGACAGAGTTAATCGGTTTAGGCCCTTGCGCCTTGGCATTGTTATTATGTTGTTCTGCAATCGAGAAAATATTGGTTTCAGCCAAGTCCAGAATTTCACTGACGGTACGGCCTTTGGTGTCATAGGCATTTTGTAAAATTTCAGAGCTGACTTTAATCATGCTGCGCAGGGTGGAGAATTCTTTAATTTTGCCTGCATAGGTTTCCAGGTTGTAGAAACTCGATGGCGAGTCTGCCATGAGCTGCATCAGATATTCTTCACCACCAATGGCATCCAGCAAGTTCTGCTTGATCAGCCAGTCATGCACCAGTACCGCATCATAAGGTGAGTTTTCTTTAGAGAGTTGATCAATGGCGCGGAAAATATATTTATGTCGGGTCGCATAAAAATCATTTTCAGTCAGCACATCACCGACCTGTTCAAAAGATTCGGCAACGGTCATTAATGCAGCAAGTACGGCTTGTTCAATCGCTAAATTGTGCGGTGGAGTACGAAATTCCTTGAGATTGCTGTTCTCAGTACTGATTTCGATATTAGCGCTGGTCGGCTTTTTGCTGGCATTCGCCTGTGACATATAAATCCCTGATTTTAAATACAATGGTTAAACATTATCGGAGATGAATAGCTTTTATTCACTACGACATGAAATCATACGCGTTCTGAAATCAAATGCGAAGGGTAAATTTTCATTTGTATGGGTAATAAAATAATTTTTAAGCAGGAGATACCTGTCATTTTTTTATAGATAAAAAAAGAGCATGCTTTCGCATGCTCTTTTTGAGGCGAGAAATTACTCAGCTACGATAGTAACCAGAACTTCTGCAGTAACATCATGGTGCAATTGGATTGCGATGTTAAATTCGCCAGTGTGACGAAGTGCGCCATTTGGAAGACGTACTTCTGCACGGTCTACTTCTAGACCAGCATTTGTCAACGCGTCAGCGATGTCACGAGTACCGATAGAACCGAATAGTTTACCTTCGTCACCAGCTTTCGCAGTGATTACGATATTTACTTCGTTCAATTGGTCAGCACGTGCTTGAGCAGCAGCTAAAACATCAGCTTCAGCTTTCTCAAGTTCAGCACGACGAGCTTCAAAAGCAGCAGTGTTTGATTCTGTTGCAGCAACTGCCATACCTTGTGGGATAAGGAAGTTACGGCCATAACCAGCTTTAACTGATACTTTATCGCCTAGTTTACCTAGGTTTTTAATGCGTTGTAATAAGATAATATCCACAGCTCAACCTCACTTATGATTGTCAGTGTAAGGGATCAAAGACAAGAAGCGAGCTTGTTTAATAGCTAGCGCCAATTGACGTTGGTAACGAGCTTTAGTACCTGTAATACGGCTAGGAACAATCTTGCCGTTTTCAGTGATGTACTGTTTTAAAGTGTCGATATCTTTGTAGTCGATGTACGTAACGTTCTCAGCTGTAAAGCGGCAGAACTTGCGACGACGGTAAAAACGTGCCATGTTATGTTCTCCTTAAGCTTCAGCAGAGTCTTGAGCGTGTTGTGCTTCTTCACGTTGAGCTTTACGCGCACGTTTTTCTTCAGCACTTTTCGCCAATAGTGACTCTTCAGTGATTGCGTTTTCACGACGGATGATAAGGCTACGAATGATTGCATCGTTATAACGGAACAATTCTTCAAGCTCATCAAGAGTAGTCTGACCACACTCAACATTCATAAGAATGTAGTGAGCTTTGTGGATCTTGTTGATTGGGTAAGCCAATTGACGACGGCCCCAGTCTTCAAGACGGTGGATTTGACCTTCAGCTTCTTTGATGTGAGTTAGGTAGCGTTCTACCATACCAACGACTTGATCGCTTTGATCAGGGTGTACTAAAAGTACGATTTCGTAATGACGCATTGTCAGCTCCTTACGGTTTGGACAGCCCCAATTTAAGTAAATTGAAGCAAGGAGTCACAACCAAGGTTGTGTCGCAGTGTTTGCGAGCCAAGAATTTTAGAGGGTTTAGGTTTAAAATACAAGTCATAGCTTTGAAATAGCTAAATTCAAATATTAAGTTATATTTATTCTTTTGTGTTTATTGAAGTTTTTTTGTGGGAACAATTATTTATAGTGATACTATTCACATAATTTTATTTCCTTTCCCTCTGTCATGTTAGATTTTCTTGATGTTTTTTCCAAAATTTTTCATTTCCTTGCAATTGTAGTTATTGTTGTTTTCTTTATTTATTTTATTCGTTTAGATCGCTTGCATGAAAAGGCTAATCCTGCTTACCCAAGTTTACTGATTACAATAGGGATTGGCTTTACCTTCTTTGGTGTTGCTTTGGGGCTTGCGGGCTTTGACACAGAGGATCCAACGGGAAGTCTATCGACTCTAGTAAATGGTATTAAAACTGCATTTTGGGGGTCATTTGCAGGTATTCTTGCTTCAATTTTAATTAAATTTCATGCACTTATTAAGTTTAAAGAAAATGATACTGATTTACAGGCAGATAAGCAGGTGCAGCAGTTTTATGAAGAGCATCAAATTTTAGCAAAGCAGAGCCAATTTTTAGAAAAAATTTATACTGATAATCAAAATCATCATCAGAATTTAGTAAAAGCCATTGAAAATTTTGGCCTAAATTTAGATAAAAATAATAAAAATAATATGCAAGAAATGCTTCAATCGATCAGTAGTAGTTTAGGTGGTATTGAGCAAATTCAACGCAGTACACAAGGTTATATTGCAGGTGAAATCGCAGAATTAAGAAACGAATTTGTTTCGTTTGCACAAAAGCAAGCAGAACAGACCACTGATATTTTCATTAAGGCCCTGGAACAAGCAATTCAACGTTTCAATGAAAATTTAACAGATAGTTTGGGTGAAAACTTTAAGCAACTTAATCAATCTGTAAACCGTTTAGTAGATTGGCAGGAGCAATACGCATCTCACGTAGAACAACAGACCACAAATTATGAGGGAATGTTGTCTCAGATTGAACAGGTGAAAAATGATTTTTCAACTGTGTTGCATAATGTGGATGGTTTTAAGCAAATTATTTTACAAGTAGGGCAAGCCATTCAATCCATTGATCATACCAACTATGAGTTTAACAACCGTATTGAGCATTTCTATGGCGCTTTGGATGCAAAACTTGTAGAGGTTGATCAAACGCGTCAATTGTTTGCAGAGAGTTTTAACAAGACTGAATCGCAAATGGATAAAATCAATCAACTGACCGAAATGATCTTTACTGAAATTCATGACTATTTAGAGTCTAGTCATACGCGTGCGCTACAGATACAAACAACGTCTGCACAGCAAGCTGAGCAAATGCAAAAGCAAATGAAGCAATCATTTGAACAGACGCAGCAGCAATTAAGCGATGGTTTAAGCACGATTGAAACTCAATTGCAGCAGACATTGAATCAGTCATTGATCACACTCGCTCAGCAATTAGGTGCACTTTCAACCAAGTTTGCACAAGATTATGAGCCAATTACAGAAAATTTAAAAAATATTATCGACTCGATTGATCAGGGAGTGAGATCTTAATGTTGCCCTTTATGCGTCAGCGTGCAACGAATTCTGATCAATGGATTAGTTTAAGCGATATTATGACTGCACTGATGATGGTGTTTTTGCTTATTAGTGTCATTTACATGATACGTGTTAAAGAATCAGTCGATATCCCACGAATTTTTAAGGCGGATGAACAACAATTACATTCGCAATTAGAGCAAAAGCTACAAAGTAAATTGACCAAGTGGGGTGCAACTCTAAGTCCTGACTTAACAGTGCGCTTTAATAATGAGGAAATTCTTTTTAAGGCAGGTTCAGCAGATTTAAGTGCTGAATTTAAGCAGGCACTGAATGAATATTTCCCTATTTATATTCGTTCGGTGATGCAAGATCGTTTTGTTGATAATATTAAAGAAATTCGTATTGAAGGGCATACGTCAAGTTTCTGGGCAAAAGGTGTTGGTGAGGAAGAGGCTTATATTCGTAACATGCAGCTTTCTCAAACACGTGCACAAAATACCTTAATTTATTTACTACAAAGTTCATTATTAACAACGGTAGAAAAAGCGTGGTTAAAACGTAAATTCAGAGCAATTGGATTTTCTTCGGCTGCACCTTTAGGTAAAAATGGGCAACCTGCGAGTGGCTCTAATAGAGAGCATTACGGTGCATCACAACGTGTAGAATTTAGAGTGGTGACAACCGCTGAAGATAGAATTCGTGCTGTTGCCTATGGTGATTCAAATGCAGCTCGTTGATTTTTTAACTAGTGACTTCTTAAATGAATTAAGAAGTCAAATGAAAGCAAAGCTTTTAGATATTACTGATTTACCCTTTCGCAATGGTATTACCTACGCAGATTTATATGATTTGCATGAAGGTGTCGAGGTTGATATTGGTGATATTACAAGCTCTCCTTCGGGTTTGCTTTATTATAAAGGCGTGATGGTTTCTCTGAATATTCAGGATGCTTTTCAGGGAAATAAGCAAGAAGAGAGTCTGCCTAAATTACACATTTGTCATTGTCATAAGCTCAAAGAAATGAAGGCTGCTGGGCGTATACAGCGTTATGTGTGTTCAGCACGCACAGATAAAATTCGTAAAATTCGCTTTATTTCAAATTATACAAACCAAATTAAAAGTGGTGAGTATGATTTGGATGTCTGTAAATACTGTCTAAGTCAATTAAAGTTAAACGGCTATAAAACTTCGATGACACCGATGGAAAAAAACCAGATATCCAAAAAATTAGACTTAAGTGATTTTTATCTCAAGTTTGAGCCACAATTTTATCAGGCGATGATTCAAGTGTTATATACAGACCAAAATGATATTGTAGTTAATCAATATCAAATGGACTGGAAGTATATTTCCTATAAATACAGAAAATCGAAACAATGGCGCTGTGAAGCATGTACAAAAGATTGTACTCACGATCATGCAAATTTACATACGCATCATATTAATGGTAATAAAGCCGATAACCGTTTAATCAATTTGAGTGCTTTGTGTTATGACTGCCATGCGATGCAACCGATGCATGAACATATGAGACGTTGATTCTGAAATAAAAAAAGATAGAGACGAACTCTCTATCTTTTTAAAAAAATACTATCTGTGTAGATGGCGCAGTTGAAGTAAAGCTAAATACAATACTGATCACGGTAATCAGGATGACAGAGAACAGAAAATATTTCTTTGCCCAAAGCTGATCATTTTCAGCTTTAAATCCAATGACACCGATATACAACCAGTAAATGCACAATAGATTTAAAATGACTGCATACAACCAATTGGCATAGCCATATACAAATAATGCATTCATGGTCAGGGTGAATAACACCACATACAAAAGTGATTCGATCTTGGTACGATGAATCGAGCGCGCCACAGGCAAAATGGGAATGCCTGCATTTTTGTAATCATCAAAGCGGTAAACCGCAATTGCCCATGAGTGAGGCATTTGCCACAACGCATAACCTAAAAAGATCAGTAATGCACCCAGGTCAAATTGATTGGCCACAGCGGTATAGCCAATGACAGGCGGAGCTGCACCAGAAATACTGCCGACTACAGTTTGATGAATTGTGGTTCGTTTTGTCCATAGGCTGTAGAAACCAACATATACAACAAAACCAATCACCGCGAAAAGAAAAGCGTACGCATTTACCCAGAACCATAAAATGCTAAAACCAATGAGGCCTAAGACCAGAGCAAAAGCCAGGGCAACAGGTTCAGAGATGGTTTTGATGACCAGAGCACGATTTTGTGTGCGCTGCATTTTTTGGTCGATGTCCTGGTCAATCACGTTGTTGACCACACATCCTGATGCTACGACAAGCGTAGTACCGAGAAGGGTAATAAGCAGGAGAAGGAAATCTACAGAACCTTGAGTGGCTACGAAGTAGCCACCCAAAGTGGTAACAAAGTTACCGAAGAGAATTCCTGGCTTAGTCAGGAATAAATACTTTTTCAACATGACGACCAGTTTAGATCATCATGTTGTAGTGTAGGTAATTCATGATCCATACAGAACCTACTAAAAGAATAGCGATGGTTAAGATGGTATACACGAACGCAATCACGTTCCAGCGTTGCTCTGAAGAAGAGTTCATATGCAGGAAGTAAATTAACTGCACAAGAATCTGAGCAACCGCAGTAATCGCAATTACTGCAATCAAGATACCGCGTTCAAAACCGCCTGCCATCACCATACCGAATGGAATTACGGTAAGGATGACAGAAAGTACGAAGCCAATTGTATATTGCTTAACGTTACCGTGTGATGCACCAGCTGAGTTGTGATCGTGACTCATTACAGAACTCCCATCAAGTAAACTACGCTGAATACACAGATCCAAACGATGTCAAGGAAGTGCCAGAACAAGCTTAGGCAAGCTAGACGACGCGTGTTTGCAAGAGTCAAACCATATTTCTTGATTTGAACCATTAACACGATCATCCAGACCAGACCAGAAGTTACGTGAATACCGTGCGTACCTACCAAGGTAAAGAACGCAGATAAGAACGCACTTGTGCTTGGACCGTGACCCGCATGAACTAAGTGATTGAACTCATATAGTTCCATGCCGATGAAGATAGCACCGAATACCCAAGTAATCGCTAACCAAGTCAGTACTTTTGCAACGTCTTTTTTGTATGCAGCAAGAACTGCAAAACCAAAGGTTACAGAAGAGATCAAGAGAGCGAAGGTTTCAGTCAGAACGAAACCTAAAGAGTCGCCAAACAGGTCTCTCGCACTTGGAGTACCCACAGGAATGTGGCTACTTAAAACAGCGAACGCAATGAAGAGTGTACCGAACAGGACAAGGTCACTCATCAAGTAAGTCCAGAAACCAAAGACGGTGATGTCAGTATCATCGTGATGATGCTCATCGTGTCCGTGGTTATCGTGATGAAGTACTTCAGCCATTGTCTTAGTCCTTCTTCAAGTGTTTTTCAAGAATCGCATAGCGTTCGTTTTCAATACGCTCAACTTCAGCAGCAGGAACATAGTAATCCACTTTCTTGGTGAAAGAAGACACGATGAAGCTAATGATAGAAGCAATGAACGTAACAACTACTAACCACCAGATGTGCCAGATTAAACCGAAGCCCATTACAGTGATGAACATCGCGATAACGAAACCAGCAGCACGATTCGTTGGCATATGGATATCTTCATACTTCGTTGGTTTTGCATACGCAACACCATTTTCTTTCTCAACCCAGAAAGTATCAATACCATTGATCTTTGGAAGATGAGCAAAGTTATAGAACGGAGCAGGAGAAGATGTCGACCATTCAAGCGTACGACCATCCCATGGATCGCCAGTCAAATCTAGACGTTGGTCACGTTGTAGGAAACCAACCACAATTTGCATCACGAAACATACAATACCAAGTGCAATCAGAACTGCACCAAACATTGCAATATTTACATACGGATCCCAGTCTGGGTTGTCAAATGTATTCAAACGACGAGTCATACCCATGAAACCAAGGATATAAAGTGGCATGAATGCAAAGTAGAAACCGAAGAACCAGAACCAGAATGCTGCTTTACCCCAAGTTTCATTCAGTCTCCAACCGAACATTTTCGGCCAGTAGAAGATGATACCTGCGAACATCGCGAATACTACACCACCAATAATTACGTTATGGAAGTGAGCAATCAGGAATAAAGAGTTGTGTACCAAGAAGTCCGCTGGTGGAACTGCCATCAATACACCTGTTAAACCACCGATACCGAAAGTCACAAGGAAGCCAAGTGTCCATAGCATTGGGGTAGTGTAAACAATACGACCCTTGTACATGGTGAACAACCAAGAGAAGATCTTCACACCTGTAGGAATCGCAATAATCATGGTCATGATACCGAAGAACGCGTTAACGTTGGCACCTGCACCCATAGTAAAGAAGTGGTGAACCCATACAACGAATGACAATACTGTGATTGCTACTGTTGCATACACCATGGATTTGTAACCGAACAATGCTTTGCGCGAGTAAGTCGCAACAACTTCTGAGTAAATACCAAATGCTGGTAATACCAAGATATACACTTCTGGGTGACCCCAAGTCCAAATCAGGTTTACATACAACATTGGGCTACCACCCAGGTCATTTGTAAAGAAGTGGAAATCGAAGTAACGGTCAAGCGTTAGCATTGCAATTGTTGCAGTCAACACCGGGAAAGCCGCAATAATCAATACCGCTGTACATAAAGATGTCCAGGTAAAGATTGGCATTTCCATGAGTTTCATGCCAGGCGCACGCATTTTGATGATGGTAACAAAGAAGTTAACACCCGTTAATAGCGTACCTAGACCTGAAATTTGCAGTGCCCAGATGTAGTAGTCCATACCTACGCCTGGAGAATATTCGATACCTGACAGTGGAGGGTATGCCATCCAGCCTGTTGCAGCGAATTCACCTAACGCAAGTGAAACCATCATCAGACCCGCAGCGCCGGCAAATAACCAGAAGCTGAGTGAGTTCAATAATGGGAATGCAACGTCACGTGCACCGATTTGAAGCGGCACAGAGATGTTCATTAAACCAACTACAAGACCCATTGCCACGAAGAAGATCATGATCACGCCATGCGCGGTAAAGATCTGGTCGTAATGCTCAGGGTGTAAATAACCTTCGCCGCCACCTTTTGCAAGGAACTGCTGAAGACGCATCATGATCGCATCGGCGAAACCACGCACCAGCATGATCACAGATACGAAGATATACATGATACCAATTTTTTTATGGTCTACAGATGTGAACCATTCGTTCCACAAGTAGCCCCATTTTTTGAAGTAGGTAATACCAGCAACAACTGCGATAGCACCCAAGATCATCATTGCAACAGTTGCCAATACGATTGGATCGTAAGGAATTGCATCTGGACCTAACTTACCTAAGAAGCTCATGTCTTATTCTCCTTGAGAAGCAGTCGCATGTTCACCTGCTACATGAGCTTCAGAAGCAGATGCTTCCTGAGCAACAGCATCAGTCGCTGCAGCTTCTACAGGAGCTGTATGATCAGCACCGTGGTAGTTACTCATATAGTTGTGAATCACAGATTCAAACAAACCAGACTCGACAGAAGAATAATAAGTCACAGGATGTGGCTGAGTCTTATATGGGCCTTCTGCTTGTGCAGTTTCAGCAAGTCGTTTCTCTAAATCTGTTCTTGCATTACGAACCATTGCATCAATTTGTTTTTGTGAACGGTTGCCGTCACGTAAGGTCGCAAATTCAGCTTGGTCTAAAACAGTTTTTTGAACTGCAACAGGATTTACTGAAGTACCATTACCTGATTGAACTGCAGCAACCCATTCAGCGAATTGAGCATCAGTCACAGAATGTGCACGGAAGCGCATTTGTGAGAAGCCATAGCCTGAATAGTTTGAAGAGAAACCACGATAACCTTCAGCTGGACTCGTTTCATCAGCTAAGAAGTTAAGGTGAGTTTGCATGCCTGCCATTGCATAAATCTGACCACTTAACGCCGGGATGAAGAAAGAGTTCATCGTGAAGTTAGACGTGATACGAAGGCTTACCGGAGTTTTCTCTGGGAAACGCAATTCGTTAATTGTTGCAATGTTTTGCTCAGGATAGATGAAGATCCATTTAAATTGTTCAGCAATAACTTGAACAGTTAATGGTGCTTTATCTGCTTCAATTGGACGGTATGGGTCATACTTGTGGGAACCCCACCAAGTTAACCAAGCTAAAATACCAATAATAATGACAGGAATACCCCATACCACAATTTCAATCGCAGTAGAGTGTGTCCATGTAGGTTTATAGTCTGCGTCTTTATTCGATGCACGATATTTCCAACCGAACCATAATGCCATGATGATTGATGGAATAACCACCAACAGCATTAAGTAAATCGCAGTCATCATCAGGTTACTTTGACCTGCTGCAACTGGACCTTTAGAGTTCAGAAGTACCATATCACCACCACACCCGGTCAAGAGTGCAGTCATCGCAGATAAAGACAATACAGCTAAAATCGTTTGTCTCATTTTACAACCTCGGTGAAGAGTCCCATTCCCTAATTTAATATGGGATAGCGATTAAAGTGCACATGACGAAAAAGGCTGATTTTTACAAAACATCCTATTAATCATAATACACCGCTACGTTGTAGGGCATTATGCCTGAGATTGACGAACTAAGCTATATCTAAAGCCGCTTTAAATGCCTGTAATAAAAACCGATTTTGTTGCTCGGGATTTAGGAATATTTATAGGAATTTTATTTCAATTTCAAAGTTATGTAAGAAAGAATGGGATGAATATCATCCCATTTTAAGTGATTCAAAATTATTGTTTTACCACTTGAGTTTTTGCCAGTTTATCGTGCAGGGTCTGACGTTTTTTACCCAATCCGAAGGCCCAGTCAATCATTAAACTCAAGGGCATGAAGATGATATTCAGAAATATAAAGAATACGCTACGAATGGTGAAGGCACGTAATAAGCTAACTTTCTCACCAGATTCAGCATCTACAATTTTGATTTTCGTCATTTTTTTGCCAATACTTTGCCCAGATTTGGCAATAAGGTAGGCTTGAATCACCAGCATGATCAGTAAATAGACCGCAGTTGCAATCCAGGCTTGTTGAGAAAACATCTCAAACATCTGGGTTTGCAGTTGCTGCGCCATGGTAGGATCAGCATCACTGTTGAGTATCACACTCATGAACTCTTGGTTCAATTCTGCAAAGCGGACTTCCTGTTCAGGGGTGAAGAATCCAGTCAGAATAAAAGTCGCTGGTAACCAGAGTAACACGTCTACAATTTTGGCCAGAATACGGCTGGGAATACTGGCAAGTGTATTTTTTTGCGTAGTTGCTTGGGTGCGTGGTTGCGTACCAGACACTGTTATAGGCGGGTTGTTCTGGAAAGGCGTGTCAGGTGTTGCGGTTGGTGCGACATAACCCTCAGGTTGATATACCGATTTTCCCTGGGTAAGCTCACCTAAAGCTTTCCACTCTGCCATGCCTTGATGCCATGCCAAATCAGTTAGCATGACTTGCTGATTGGCAAGCATTTGATTTAATTGCTCGAGCGTATATGGACCAGCTTGTTGATTGTTTCGTGCCAAGTAAATCTGCATATAGACTGAATCTCAATATATAAATTTGAACTGATAATAGGTTGAATTAAGATTGTATTGAATTCTATTTTGAAAACAAACACCATCTTATCGTTAAGATTATAGATAAATTGAGTATTTTCAATCCTATTTATGAAGAAAATGCTTCAAATCAAAAACAGTGTAACAAGGATCGGGTGGTTTGAGTGCATCATTCAACATATCCGATTCGCTTTAATTATTGCCCTTTAAAAATGATTTTACTGTTGGCATTTGTTTGTCATTACAATTTGAATGTGGAGAAACAAAATACAAAAACTTATATTTTTAAAACTTTCAGAAGAGCGTTTTGAAATATAAAAGAATATTCATCCCATAAAAAAAAGACCCTGCGAAAGGGTCTTTTTTTATTTAAAATCTATTATGCAGTTGCCACTTTTTCTTTAGCCAGGAAGAACCAGGTATCCAGGACTGAATCCGGGTTTAAAGATACAGACTCAATGCCTTGTTCCATGAGCCATTTCGCAAGATCAGGATGGTCTGAAGGACCTTGACCACAAATACCCACGTATTTGCCTGCACGGTGACATGCCTGGATTGCAAGAGCAAGAAGCGCTTTTACAGCAGGGTCACGTTCGTCGAACAAGTGCGATACGATACCAGAGTCACGGTCTAGACCAAGCGTTAGCTGGGTCAGGTCGTTTGAACCGATAGAGAAACCATCGAAGTGTTCAAGGAATTGATCGGCCAACAATGCGTTGGTTGGTAATTCACACATCATGATCACTTTAAGACCATTTTCACCACGTTTAAGACCGTTCAATTCCAATAACTCGATCACACGTTTTGCTTCAGCCACAGTACGCACAAATGGAATCATGATCTGTACATTGGTTAAGCCCATTTCATCACGAACTTTTTTCAATGCACGGCATTCAAGCTCGAAGCAGTCACGGAAGTTGTCAGACACGTAGCGGCTTGCACCACGGAAGCCCAGCATCGGGTTCTCTTCTTCTGGCTCGTACAACTTACCGCCGATCAAGTTTGCGTATTCATTTGACTTAAAGTCAGACATACGCACGATCACTGGTTTATCTGCAAATGCAGCAGCAAGAGTAGAGATACCTTCAACCAGTTTTTCTACATAGAACTCGATTGGAGAAGCATAACCAGCAGTACGCGCCATCACAGCAGCACGTGTTTCACGTGGCAAGCTGTCAATATTCAACAATGCTTTAGGATGCACACCGATCATACGGTTGATGATGAATTCTAAACGTGCAAGACCAATCCCTTCGTTTGGAATTTGCGCGAAGTCGAATGCACGATCCGGATTACCGACGTTCATCATGACTTTGAACGGAAGAGCAGGCATTGATTCGATCGAGTTGGTTTGGATTTCGAAATCCAGCGCACCTTCATAGATGAAGCCCGTATCACCTTCAGCGCAAGACACAGTCACTTCCTGACCGTCAACCAGTACTTCAGTGGCATTACCACAGCCTACAATCGCAGGAACACCAAGTTCACGTGCAATGATTGCAGCATGACAGGTACGACCACCACGGTTGGTAATAATCGCAGCAGCACGTTTCATCACTGGTTCCCAATCCGGGTCAGTCATGTCAGATACCAGCACGTCACCGTCTTGTACTTTGTCCATTTCTTTGATTGAAGTCACGATACGGACTTTACCAGAACCGATACGTTGACCGATTGAGCGACCTTCACAGATCACAGTACCACGTTGTTTGAGGAGATAGCGCTCCATGGTGCCGACATTTTCACGGCTTTTTACTGTTTCAGGGCGTGCCTGAACGATGTAGATTTTTCCATCATCGCCATCTTTTGCCCACTCGATGTCCATTGGAGAACCGTAGTGGTTTTCAATGATCAGCGCTTGTTTGGCAAGTTCTTGGAGTTCTTGGTCGTTTAGAGCGAACTGTTGACGCTCAGCTTTTTCTACATCTACGACAACCACTGATTTACCTGCAGAAGCTTCTTCACCATAAATCATCTTCTGGTGTTTAGAACCCAAGTTGCGGCGTAAAATCGCGTGTCGGCCTGCATTTAACAGCGGTTTAGAAATATAGAATTCGTCAGGGTTGACTGCACCTTGAACGACCATTTCACCCAAACCATAAGACGCGGTAATAAACACTGCATCACGGAAGCCTGATTCAGTGTCCAGGGTAAACATCACACCTGCAGCACCCGTTTCAGAGCGAACCATACGTTGGATCCCTGCTGAAAGGGCAACCACGTCATGCGCGAAGTTTTGATGGACACGATAAGAAATTGCGCGGTCATTATATAAAGATGCAAAAACTTCTTTGATCGCGATAAGCACGTTATCAATACCGCGAATATTCAAGAAAGTTTCTTGCTGTCCAGCAAAAGAAGCATCTGGTAAATCTTCTGCTGTCGCTGATGAACGAACGGCAACCGCGATATCAGGGTTGCCGTTAGAAAGTTCTGCAAATGCTGTACGAACTTCTTGTTCTAATTCAGAGGTAAGTGGAGTATCCACAATCCATTGGCGGATTTTTGCACCGGTTTCAGCAAGAGCATTCACATCATCCACATTTAGTGCTGCAAGCTCTGCATTAATTTTAGCGTTTAGGCCACTTTGCTCGAGAAATTCACGATATGCTTCAGCTGTAGTTGCAAAGCCACCTGGCACCGATACACCAGCATTGGATAAGTGGCTGATCATTTCGCCCAAGGATGAGTTTTTCCCACCCACGAGTTCAACGTCGTGCTTCCCTAATTTTTCCAGACCAATTACGCGCGCTTCCAAAGTTGTTACTCCACTTTTGCAGTATTAATCACTATCTTGGCATGAGAGTATAGCAAATCATCTAGGTTTTTGATTTTACTAAGCGACAGTCATGTAAGATCGGTTTACTATAAAGATTATATAGCACTAAGACAAATGGTGGAGGAGAATTTTAATGTCAGAAGGTAAACAAATTCAGCGTAGTGTTTTCTTTATCTCGGATGGCACGGCAATTACCGCTGAAACGCTTGGGCACTCACTATTAGCGCAGTTTCCAAATGTAAAGTTTGACATTCATATTATCCCTTATATTAGCTCTGAAGAAGCCGCAACCAGTGTGGTTGCAGAGATCAATGCGCGTGCTCTGCAAGACGGTGAAAAACCACTGGTTTTTGATACTTTAGTCGACCCTTATGTGCGGGAGATTATTAATACCGCAAATGCCGTAAATCTTGATGTATTTGAAGGGCTTATTAGTAAGTTGTCGGATGAGTTGCAGGTGTTGCCTACAACTTTAGTCGGTCAAACCCATGCGGTGACTGATACTGCCTCCTATAAAGCCCGTATCGATGCGGTACATTTTGCCTTGGACAATGATGATGGCGCGCGTACGCGTCATTATGATAAAGCCGATCTGATTCTGATTGGGGTGTCGCGTTCGGGTAAAACACCTACCTCCATTTATTTGTCTTTGCAATTTGGTATTCGGGTGGCCAACTATCCACTAACAGAAGAAGATCTGGACGATAATCGCTTGCCAGCGGTACTGCGTCCGCATAAAAACAAGCTGTTTGGTCTGATGATTGATGCAGACCGTCTCGTCGCGATTCGCACTGAACGTAAGGCCAATAGTCGTTATGCCAGCTTTAGCCAGTGCCAGATGGAGCTGCGTGCCATTGAAGGAATCTACATTTCGGAAGGAATCAAGTACCTGAATGTCTCTGAAATGTCGATTGAAGAAATCTCGACACGTGTCTTGCAAATGACGGGTTTAAAACGTCGAATTGGCTAAAAAGCCAAACAGAGCCAAACTTTGATTTGGCTCTGTTTTATAGCTAAAAAATACCAATAAGTGCTTATTTATAGAAATAATATATGATTTTTATAAATTTAAAAAATATCAAGTATCATAATTAAAAATACAAAAGAGCGTTATTTAATCAATTTGTTGAATAAGTACACTATTAATCCTGGGTGTAGAGTTCTAGATTTCATCAATTTTTCATGTTGAGTTCCCAACGTAGCTTATTCTTCTGCTAAATAAGTATGAATAATAATATCGACCTGATGCTGATCTCCATTGATACAGCAAATACTGTTTTCAGTAATTTTTAGGATTGGCCAGGTAATCAGCTGGCAATTTTCCCGCTGTAGCGCGGCATAATAATGATCTGACTTGAGATAGGTGTTAGGAGAAGATGCAAGATTTGGCATTAACTGGCGTCTTAGCCACAGGTTTTGTACCTGATTTTCCAGAAATCTGAGGGAAAGCAGACTCTTAATCCGGTTGTTAAATAGACGACGATTTTTACCAATTAAAGGATGATTAATAATGCGTTGCAGAATGCGGTCTGAACCTGGCAGCACAAAAGCAGGATTAATCTGAAAAACTTTCACCGAACCGGCATGTTGACTAATTTTATCCAGCTGGGTAACGGTAAACTGGTCTGTGCCAATAATTGCAATATCTTTGTTTGAATAATCCAGCTGCATAAGCTCGGAAGAAGCGATATTTATTCCGGTAAACAGCTGGAAATGTTCGGGATGATTTTCAAAAATGCCAGCGTGTAGATCTTGCTTGGTGGCCATTAGACTTCCTTGAATTTATTTAATAATTGATTTTCTTTGTCTTAGATATAAACAAAAACCAGAAGCAGGGTAAAGGAGAAAATTTAACTTAGACAGTCATCTATTTGACAGAAATACAGCGGCTTATTTTTTCTAAGTCAGGAGATATAAATATGATTAAAAAGCGGTGGTGTTAAGTAAGAGAGAAGAA